>CAYMND010000115.1:0-7918 GCA_964391685.1 uncultured Clostridia bacterium
GCCGTCGCCTTCATCGCCCTGCTGGCCGCCGGCGTGGGCATCATGAACATCATGCTGGTATCGGTAACCGAACGGACCCGTGAAATCGGAATCCGCAAGGCCATCGGTGCCAAAAAGCGCAACATTCTGTTCCAGTTCATCATCGAGGCCATCACCCTCTGTCAGTTCGGCGGTATCATCGGAATCGTCCTCGGCGTCGGGGTCGGCAACCTGGCCGGCCAGTTCCTCAAGGCCTCGCCGACTCTGCCTATGGACTGGATTCTGGGCGGCATCGGCCTGTGTGTTCTGGTCGGAGTCGGATTCGGTACTTTCCCGGCCTGGAAAGCGGCCAATCTCGACCCCATCGTTGCTCTGAGGTACGAATAGCCCCGCCTCATAACCCAAAATCCTTCTAATAGTCAGGGGAGGCCCGGAAACGGGCCTCCCCGTCACCGGAGTCAAAAGACTATTATCTAATAAATATATGGTCTAATCGAACTCTTCCTTTTTCCTGGCGGAAATGTGATACATTGTGCTCATGATATACAACAGAAGCAGCTGCGCCGTGGTACTCCTCTGGTACGGAAAGCCCCGACTGGCGTTGAGGGCGATGCAAAGCATCGCGGATCACTGTGAAGCGGAGACTCCGCATGTTTTTTGCTACGACAACGGTTCTGAACCCGCTCACAGTGAAATCGTCCGCAAAGCCTTCCCCCGGTTCAACCACTTCAGGGGAGAGCAAAACACCGGTTTCGCCGGCGGCTTCAATAAAAGCCTGCAGTCGGTTTTCGAAAAGGGGTTCGATTCGGTCCTCTTTCTGACCAGCGACACGGAAATCACCCCGGGGGCACTGTCCCTTTGCCTGGAGAGTGCGCATGAGCACCAGGCCGACATGATCGCGCCCCAGATACGGTTTCGCCGGCCATCGAGCCCCCTGGATGCCTGGGGGGGCTCCTTCAACCCCGAGACATGCCTGTTGAGTCACTATCGCAGCGAGCCGCAGCCATCCAGGCTGCAGCCTCCCTGGGATTATATCCCGGGAACCGCGCTTTGGATGACCCGTTCTTCCTTTTACCGACTGGAAGGAGTCAACGAGAAATTTTTCATGTACTGGGAAGACGTGGACCTGTCTGTCCGTGCCCACAAGGCCGGCATATCACTCGCCCGAAGTACGGCCCGGATTTTGCATGGCGGAGGTGAAACCTGCGCCAAGAAACCTCTGTACACGGCATACTATTACCAGCGCAACCGTCTGCGCTTCTGTCGCCTGCACCTTTCCGGGGAGGAACGACGACAGGCTCACCAAATCCTGGCCCGGGAGCTTGATGAACTTGCCGTAAAATGGACTTCCATGAAAGATTCCCTGCGCTGCGCTTACATCCAGCCCTTGCAAGCGGAATTATCACTGTGGTAAGGTAGAAAACAGGACAAAATGTTGTGGGAGTATTTCCATGAGCCGATGGGAATGCGCAGTCTGTGGCCATATTCATACCGGAAATCAGCCTCCGGCCTCCTGCCCGGTGTGCGGAGCGCCTTCCAACCGGTTCATACGGCTTGGTGATGCAACCGGAAATCCTGAAAAACTTCCATTCAATAAAAAACGGATTGTCGTCGTCGGCGGAGGGATTTCGGGATACACCGCGGCGACTACCCTCCGGAAGCTCTCCGAAGAGTGCGAGATCCATCTCTACAACGATGAACCCGACCCTCCTTATTTCCGAATGAACCTGACTCGGGTACTGTCCGGTGAACTCTCCCAACAGGATCTGCCCCTGCAGGAGGAATCCTGGTACAATCAGCAGAACATCTCACTGCACACCCGATGCCGGGTGACCCGCATCGATGCCTCCAGGAAACGGGTGAACGATGATTCTGGAAACAGCTGGCCCTTTGACGACCTGATTCTTTGCAGCGGATCCAGATCCAGAACCCCCGATTTCGTTCACCGTTTACCGGATCTTCCCCTGACCCTCCGAACGTGGAATGATCTGCGCCGTATCGAAGCCATGATCCGCGTACCCCAGGAGGTCATCTGCCTTGGAGGCGGAGTGCTGGGCGTCGAAACTGCAGTCGCCATGACCGAACGGGGACACAAGGTCCGATTGGCATACAACGGAGGTCAACTGATTCCCCGCCAACTCAACCGCAGCGCCTCTGAACGTCTGGAATCCCTGCTGAGAGAACGCCGGATCACCTTGATCGCGCACGCTGAAGTCCAGAACGTCTCCTCTTCAACCAGAGTACAATTGAGGCTTTCGGACGGTCGCCGCATCCGGGGGGATCTTCTTTTTCTGGCCACCGGAATCAGCTCCTGCCAACCTGATTTCACACCATCTCTTCCGACACCTTGTCCGGTGGACACCAGAATGGCTTCATCGTTGAAAGGCATCTGGGCCGCCGGAGACACTGCCGTAATCGCCGGAAGAAGCTTCGGAAGCTGGGGGCCGGCCCAGCGGCAGGGGGAAGCGGCCGCCAGATCCGTTCTGGGCCTTGACAGCGAATATAAAAATCCGGTGCCAACATGTCTGATCAAGGTCATCAACCCCGAGATCATCAGCATCGGCGACATCCGCAAACCTCATGAAATGATCGAGCAGAATCGCCATGATTTTCTCATCTCCCTGTTTTTCCAGCATCGCCGCCTGTGTGGTGCCATTTTGATCAATGCCTCTGAATATGCGCCGACAATCCACCGAACCATCTCCGAAAACCGTGACCTCAGCGCCCTTCTTCATCATCATCCCAGTGCTCGGGATTTGCTGGACAAATTACACGGCGAAATCTGACGAGTTAACCCGGTTCCTGCTCCGAAAACCATGCTTTTCTGGACGGGTATTGCCTTCGAAAGTCCGCAATGTCCTCCCAAGTGCCAAGATCCCGATATGCATGGACAAATCCTGCCCCGGGCGGTCCCAGACGATTCAGGGGAAACGGAGGGGATACTTTAGCCACCGTTGCGTCCTGATAGAAGTAAAGATCCTGGCCGTACTGCCTGCGAAATCCGTATGCAGTCCAGAAGCCGTTGTATTCCGAAATATCTCCATCCGGCTTGTCCCCCAGAGCCTCCAATTTCCCCTTCTCCACCCGAACCGCGCCCAGCTTTTTCAGCCGGAATGTCCGATCGGGAACGACCATGAAGTGAACCGGATTCCGACACAAACCGTTCCACATCATTCGCAGCAGACAGTCACCGTTACCGGTTGAGTAATGTGATTCCGGACAAAGGGAGATCAACGAGTCGGGCAACAGAACCAGGTTGAAATCCCCGAAAAAAGAATTGGCCGAATAGACCGATCCGGGCCACTCCCGATACCTTTCATTGTAAAAGCACATCTTGACATCACAACCATTCAGATTGTTCTTCACGTAATCAAACACTGCGGTCGTACGCGGGTTGACCACTGTCACCACCCTGAAATCCAGTCCCTCGCTGCCGGCCTGTTGTAGATGTCGCAATGTCAGATCAATCATTCGAAGGCCGGGAAGCAATTCGTAGAGGGGTTTGGGGCATTCGAGCCCAAGCCGGCTTCCCGCTCCTGCGCAAGGCAGGATCACCGTCACCTCAGGTCTTCCCATGAAACACGTTCTTCTGCTCGTACATTCGACGGTCGGCCTCGCCGATGAGATGCGACAGATCCGGCTCCTCATATCCCAGCTGCGACATCTCCTTCACTCCGTAACTGAAACTCACAGGAAACGGCTCCAGGCCCAACTTGTTGATTCGGTTCATCTCACCGAGGACTCGCATCATGACCGCCTCGGCCAGAACCTCATCCGTATGGGGCAGAATCACCAGAAACTCGTCTCCACCCATCCTGACCAGAGAATCCGAATCCCGGATCTCCTGACGAAGAAGGGAAACCACCTTCTGTATCAGTTTGTCACCGGCCGAATGCCCATGCTCATCGTTCACGGCCTTGAGATTGTTGATGTCGATGTACACCACCGTCAGGGGATATTTGTGACGCTGCGCCAGTTTCATCTGCTTCTCCAGATGAACCAGCCCGCTGCGACGGTTCATGGTCATGGTCATTTCATCCATGGTGGCGTAAAAATGCAGCTTGTCCAATGCTTCCTTGCGTGCGGTGACATCCGTCTTGATGCCGATCAAATGAGTGATCGCTCCGTTTGCATCAATCACTGGTGCGATAATCGCTGACTCCCAGTAGAAGGATCCGTCCTTGCGCCGATTCTGAAACTCCCCCTGCCAAACCTTACCGGAACGAACCCGGGTCCAGAGCCCCTGATAAAACTCGGGCTTATGGGCACCGCTCTTGAGAATACTCGGCTTTTTCCCCATCAGTTCCCGAGCTGAATAGCCTGTGATCCGTTCGAACTGCGGATTGACGTATTCGATCACTCCTTCCGGATTGGTAACCACAATGGACGTGGGGCTTTGCTCGACAATCTGTGAGAACTGAGACATCTGCTCGGCCCGGGCGGCTTCGCATCGTATCCTTCTCCGTAATAGCCAAATGTAAACACTCAGACCGAGAACGGCAATCACACTGGCAATGAGCATGCAAACACCCGCTTCATCGACTTTTACTATCAGTACTATACTATTTATATCTGCAAGTTTTCGCTATTTCCACAGCTTTCGTTGCATTCTCTGCAATTTCAACGACAATACGATCCGACTCGGGAAAAAGAACCGCCTTTTCTCCATGTCATTTTACAGATAAGGGGCCAGCAGAATGACCTTCGGTTTATGGGCCTGTTGTTGAAAATACGCAGGAAGTGTCCCGAAGGCGGCGTTGGCCGTGGCTTCATCCTGGAAACGCCCCCACATCACCAGATAGCAGTTCCTCCCTCCACGACGCCGATTCAGGATAAACAATCCGCTGGTATCGTCGAACTGCCGGATGGCATCCTGTACCGACTCCACCAGACAATCCAGCTCGAGAAGGATCGAATACTGTACACCCTCACTCCTGATCCGCCCGGCCCAGATCTTACCCGCTTCCTCATACTGTCCGTCCTGCAGCAGTCCCCATGGATCGCCAGCCCCCTTGGATACGCTTTCATTCTCCGCATCAGCCTTCCGGGGTTCCAATCGATCGGGTTCTTTTTTCTCAATCTGGGGTGAAGTCCCCGTATTGTCTGAAACAACGATTTTCCTGTCTTCAGTGGCTGGTTCAATCGGCACATCAGCCGTATCTTTCCTGACTGCCGGTTTCATCTCGATAATCTTCGGTTGCCCGGGCTCCGGCTTCTTTTCACGGACGGCCGCCGCTTCCGGGGGCTTGCTGAGCTGCGCTTCCCCTCCTCTCGTTATCAGAATCAGCACCGTTCCTCCGACAATCAGGATCCCCAGAACGAGAAGATATATCCAGTTGCCCAACCTTCGCCTGCTCCGGTCGGCATCGGGAAACACCGTGTCTGTGAGCTCATCAGTTTCTTCGGTTTCCTCCGCAGTTTCCGGTTCCTCCAGGGATGGGTCCGGAATATGGATTTCCTTCACCTCTTCCTTTTCTTCAGAAAAAAGAAGCCCCACAGTGTCAAAAGACTCTTCCTCCGTCTCTCTCACCGACGCGACTTCTGCCTGTCTTGTCGACAGCAGGCCGGCACAGATCAGATAGAACACCACCTTGAGCAGGGACTCCTGATGCTCGCTTGCGTACCTGGACACCACCGCCTGAAGATCCCTGACCCCGTCAAAAGCTCGAAGCAACCTTTCCTGGGATTCAGTCAATCCGGTTGCCTCGAGGCGCTCCCGGTCCTCGCACGGTACAAAAACAGACTGGAAAGAACCGATCTCGTCCCAGATGCGACTCATATCAATGCGTTTGAGGATAAAGGCGGCCACAAGCTCCGTCAGATCGAGATCCAGGCTGAGCAAACGCTGGGGCGGCGAATCTTTGACGAATTGGTATCCCCCCTGCTGCCAGCCGAGAACGCTGAATACAATTTGCTGAAGTTGTATCCGCGTGTAGCGCACCAGATCTTCCAGCGACAGGATGTTCATCTCCACCAGTCGTTTCCCGATGGATTCGTTAACGGGCTGACCTTCCTTGACGGCTTTCAGGCCTTCCGCCTTGACCACTCCGTGACGGATCAGAACCGTCTCCAGCTGATCCTCTCCGGCATTCGAAATGGCCCAGAGGAGACGGCCGCGGTTGAAGTACAGGACCTTCAACACATCTTCCCGTTTCATATAGAGTATACCGGTATGTTTTAACTGATGAACACTCAACAGCAGACGGACGGCGCCGTTGCCTTCTATTGACCCCTTTTCACTGATCATCGACCGCACAGCTCCCTATCGTACGCATATTTTCCGGAAATAGAGAAAAAAAGTCAACATCAGCCGCTTGGTTCATAAAAAACCGGGAGTAAAACGTTGAATCCGAAACCTTCCGCTCTGGAATACAAAATTGACTTTTTAACCTCCTGTTTGATATACTGCCAAACAGCATGGATTCGATATTGGAGTTTTTCAAAGACAATCCTGGAGCAAAATATGCTCTGATCGTCGTTGGAGTTATCGTGGCCATGCACTTTGCCTATTCTTTTCTCAAGGCAACCCAACTCCGGAAAATCAAACACAAATCACTGGGTGAAGCCTTGTTCGCCACCCTTTTTCGTCAGCAATACCAGGAGCGCCAAGCCAAGGCCGCTTTGAAAAGAGGCAATTTCCACCAGGCCGGAAAGTTGTATGAAGAGATGGCCAAGCCGAGCAAGGCGATTTCCGCTTACGAGGACGGCCAGCTTTATTACGAAATGGGCGACCTCTACCAGCGACTGGGGCGTGACAGCGACGCCATCGAAGCCTATAAAAAGGGCGGACACCTGGAAAACGTCATCAAAATCTACATCAAGAGGAAAAACGTTGAAGCCGCCGGAGCGTTGCTGGAAAGCAACAACCGCTATCAAGAGGCGGCCGAGCTGTACCTGAACAACAACCGGCTGGATAAAGCCGCCCAGATTTACGAACAGAAAGGTTTCTACAAAAAGGCCGCCCAGATTTACGAAAAGGACGATAATCTCAAGAAGGCGGCGGCCAATTACGAAAGATGGTACATTTCCAACGCCGATACATCCGTGGGGTATCAGAATTTTTCCGAATCAGAAAAAGATCTCATCAAGGCCGCTGAACTCTATGGACGTCTAGGAGATTCGGAAAAGGCCTTCGAACTTCTGATGCGGTATCAGAAATTCGAAGGGGCGGCGGAGATAGCCGAAAAAGCGGGCGACAATCTCAAAGCCGCCGAACTGTACGAAAAAGCTCACAAAACCTCCAAAGCGGCTGATTTATACGAGAAGGCAGGAAAAAAACGAATCGCCTTTCAGCTTCGCGGAGAGGAATCCTTTGCCAAAGGCCAAACTTCCGAAGCCGCGTCCTGGTTTCTGAAAGGAGAAGATTATCCGCGGGCCGCTGAACTTTACGAATGGGAAAAGCAGTTCGACAAAGCGGCTCACTGCTATTTTATGAACCACAACTATCTGGCAGCGGCGGAAAACTACATGAAGGCCGGAAACGAAGAAGAAGCCGCCAAGATGTTTGAGCTGGGCCAGGAATGGAAAATGGCCGCGGATATCTCTTTCAAGTTTAAAAAATATCAAAAAGCCGGTGAGCTCTATGAAAAATCCCAGGATTATTACAACGCCGGCGTATCCTTCCTGCGGGTTGACGACGACAAAAGAGCCTTGACCAATTTTCAGCTGGTCAGCGAAGGGGACGAAAATTTCAAGAACGCCATTTCCCAGATGGCCAATATATTCCTGAAAAACCGCAGACCTGAACTGGTGATCGAAAAATTGAGCAAGCTCCTGAAGGACCAAGCGATTAACAAGGAAAACATCGACTGGTATTACGCCATCGGTCAGGCTTTTGAAAACGCCGGTCATTTCAAGAAAGCGTTCGAGATTTATCAGGGGATTCTATCCGAAGACTACGCCTACCGCGATGTTCATGACAAACTACAGGAAATTGAAA
>CAYMND010000116.1:0-7903 GCA_964391685.1 uncultured Clostridia bacterium
ATTTTCCGCAGAAGGGGGAGGAAGTGGATTGGCGGGCGCTTCTGTCCATGCGCCGGGAAATGGGGATCCGTCTGGCCGATTTTTCGTCGCGTTTACGGGGCTCTTGCAATCTGACCGAAAAGCTGGTACAATTTGTTTCCTTTTTTTTCAGAGGAGAAATGACGTGAAAGAAGCGCAAGAATTAAGAAACGGACATTTTGTCAAGATAGGAAACGATCTGCATCTCATTCTCAAGGCCGAATACAATAAAGGCGGCCGAAACGCCGCGGTCATGAAGATGAAACTGAAGAATCTCACCAACGGTTCGGTGAGCGAAACGGTCTACAAGGCCAACGACCGGTTCAATCAGGTGTCTCTCGACAAGAAGGAAATGCAGTTTCTCTATCAGCAGGACGGCATGTACACCTTCATGGATCAGGAGAGCTACGATCAGATCGATCTCACCAAGGACGACCTGGGGGACGCCATCAACTACCTGAAAGAGCAGATGGTCATCAATGTCTCCATGTACGAGGGACGTCCGGTCGGCGTGGATCTTCCCATCGCCGTCGAGCTGGAGATCACCTATACCGAACCCGGCAACAAGGGCGACTCCAGCGGCCGTGTTCTCAAGCCGGCCACTCTGGAAACCGGTTACGAGCTGGGTGTGCCCCTGTTCTGCGAAACCGGAGAGATCATCCGCGTGGATACCCGCAGCGGCGAATACATGGAACGGGTCCGCTGATTCGGCGGATCATTTTGGTTCCTGCACATACACCGGGCATAGCCGGGCTATGCCCTCTCCAACTTCTTTTAGCTTCCGGTAGAGTGAACTTTCTTTCCTGATCTGACCGATCAACCCGGAAGACAGCCCGAATCACTTCAAAGTGCGGCTCGTCAGTCCAGCTGATCCAGGTTCATGCGGCCGGCGAAGGTTTTGAGCAGTTCGATTCCGTTTTCGGCGGTGGTCTCCAGGTTCACCAGGTAGCGTTCCTTGACGATCAGGGTGATCCGGGCCGTGTGATCCTGCTTGTCCAGGCTTTCGATCATGGGGTGGTCGCCCAGTTTGCCGCTTTTCTGGTAGATCTGCTCGTCGTCCACGACCATGCCGGACATCAGCAGCGCCTGGGACGGGGCCAGCAGAACGGAAACCGAGTGGGTGTCGGTGATCTCCACCTGCACCGTCCGGCCGGAATTGTCCTGATACGTGGTGCGCAGGGATGCGGTGTCGATGCCGGAAAAGTTCATGCTGCTGTAATCACAGGGAGTCATCTCCCAGTCGGGAACGGGGGAGAGTACCGCCGTCAGTTCCTTTTCCGAAGCCACCGCTTCACCCTTGCCGATTTTCTGCTCCGAAGCTTCGCGGATGGCGTTGACCCCTTCCTGCATTTTCTCGATGCTCTTTTTGATCTCTTCCGGACTTTCCGATGTAGCCTGGGCCATCATGCCGCCGATGGCTTCGGTGAGGTTGCCCCGGCTCAGCTCCTCGACGATGTTCCGGGGCTTGTTTTTGGGGGATAATAGAATCACCGCGGCCACGATCAGGGCGATGACCAGCAGGGTGCCTCCGACGATGATTGTCAGCATCCGGCGATAGGCGCTGCTGCCCTCCTCGCTCTGCTGGCTGTCGAGATCGGCCAGTTTGATCTTTATGGTTTCGATTTTCTGTTCGCATTCCCGTACGGCAACGAGTTCGCTGTCCAGACCTGCCGGGACACTGCCCCCTGCGGCCAGTTTTTCACCCAGCATCCGGTGGCTTTCGGTTTGGGACTTTTCCAGTTCCTTGGTCTTCGCCTGGTGGGCGTCCAGTTCCTTGCGGATTTCCCCCAGTTTCTGGTCGATGGCGGAGACGGTTTCCTTCTGGCGTTTGAGAATCTCCTCGACCTGCTTCTGAAGGGCGTCGCTTTCCGCCTGAAGAGGCTGGATCTTGCCTTCCTGGGTCTTGATGGACGCACTCTGTTCCCTTCTGGAATCCAGCAGTCCGGCTTCCTCTGCGGCCAGCTCCTTCAACTTGTTTTCGTGTTCGGTTCTTTGTTCGACGGTCGTATTGGCGTTGGCGATCTTGTCCTGCAACTGATTCCGTTCCTTGGCGATCTGGTCGCTCCGGCTTTCGGCCTGGCTCAGGTTCTTCTGAAGGTTTTTCAGGATCTCTTTTTCCGAATTCAACTTCGAGTCGGCCTCTTTTTTCTTTTCCTCCACACCCCGGCGTTCCTTGACGAACTCTTCGTTCTTACTCTTCTTCTCCTGTTCGCCGGCCTCTTTTCGTTTCTGACAGTCCTCTGCCTTGCTCTTGAGATCGTCGAGCTGGCCCTGGTTCGTTTCCAGCAGGGTCTTTATTTCCGGAAATGCATTGATGTCCACCTTTTCTTCCCAGGCTTTCCGTCCCAGAACGGTCATCTGATCGACCAGCTGCCCCTGTACGGATTTGAGATTGCTGTTGTCCTGACTGATGGAACGTCTCCGCCGCCACTCCTTTTTGCCTTGAGAAAAGATTGTTTTGAGATCCATGTTCACCTCCGGTAGCTTAGTTATATTCCTGTGCGGGAATAATTTCAATTGATTCTTCCATGTTATTCCCTGAAGAAAGTACCACGGATCCCCCAGAATCCTCCCTCTCTCCTTGAGCCGGATCCGCTTCTGTGTTATCCTTTTTACCGGATTGATGACCATGACCGACCTGAACGAACTGAGAAACGAAACCGCCAAGACCATGAGGCGCCTGGTCACCCGGGGCCTGACCACCACGACGGGGGGCAATGTCAGCGCCCGTGCCGAATCGGGGGCGATCTGCATCACCCCTTCACAGATTGACAAGGAGTTCATCACGGCCGATCAGATCGGTATCATCTCGCAGGATTCCGTATACCTGGAAGAAGGGTTGAAATTGAGCATGGAAACCGCCATGCACCAGATGGTCTACCGCCGGCGCCCGGAGGTGCGGGCCGTGGTGCATGCCCATCCGCCCTGGGCCACCTCTTTCACCGCCTCGGCCAGCGAGAAACTGAAAACCGACCTCATTGCCGAGACCTGGGCCCTGCTGGGGAATCCCGTCTGGGTGCCCTACGCCCTGATGGGTACAGGGGATCTGGCCGACCGGGTGGGGGAGGCCATCGGCAAGGGGGACGTGCTGCTTCTGGAAAACCACGGCGTCATCGCCGTCGGGACCTGTCTGTGGCAGGCGTTCAGCCGTCTGGAGGCCCTGGAGGAAGCGGCGAAGATCTCGGTGATCACCCGGATGATCGGTGAGCAGCATCCCCTCGGAGCCTACCGCAAGGCCGCCATCGACCGCATGATGGGCAAATAATTTTTTCACCTGTTGACAAAACTGTTTCTCTGTACTATCATTGTGGTACGCGAGGTGTTCCGTGAAGCCAGATTTTGTTATAGACTCCCGGTCAGCCATTCCGGTGTACCAGCAGATCAAGCAGGAAGTGCGTAGAATGATCCTCTCCGGAGAATACCGGCCCGGGGATCAACTGATTCCCATCCGTGAACTGGCCAAGCAGCTTCAGGTGAACCCGAATACCATCGTCAAGGTGTATTATCAGCTCGATGTGGAAGGATATATTCAGGCCAGGCCGGGCCAGGGGTATTTCGTCTCCGAGATGGACAGGGATAAGCGCAGCGAGGATTACCGGATTCTCTTCCTGCAGCTGCTGGATGATTTCCTGCTCCGGATCGGGCAGATCGGCTTCGGACCCGACGACCTGATATCAGAACTGAAGCATCGAAATCGATAGGAGGACAGAATGAATTTGTCGCCGGAACTGGTTTGGCTTTTTGCCGGTATTTTTCTCATTTTCGCTGAATTTTTCATTCCCGGTGTGGTAATTGTCTTTTTCGGTGTGGGAGCGTTGATTACCGCCTTCGCCATCATGTTGACCGACACGCTGCTGGTGCATTTCTCAATGCCCATGCAGATGGGGGTTTTCCTAATCAGCTCCATCGGCTTCATGATGCTCTTGCGCAACAAGCTGAAGGCGACTTTTCTCGGCAAGGCCATGGATGACGGAGAGCAGAGGACCTTCAACATTGAAGTCGGCAAGCTGATTCCGGTTGTGGAACTGATCGAACCGGGAGAGGTCGGCGGAAGAGTCCGCTACCAGGGCACGCTCTGGTCCGCCCGATCGGACAAGAGGCACATGCCCGGGGAGACGGTGGTCATTGTCGGCTGTGACAACCTGACCCTGATTGTCGAGGCGTTGAAGAAAGAGGAACAATAGAGGAGGAAATCAGAATGGAACCTATGAACTTTTTAGTCGGATTTGTTGTTTTTGTCGTCGTGGTCGCAGTCTTCAAGACCGCCCGGATCGTACCCAACCAGTCGGTATTCGTCATTGAACGTCTCGGAAAATATTCCCGGACGCTTCAGGCCGGTTTTCATATTCTGGTGCCTTTTCTCGACAAGGTGGCCTATCGTCACAGCCTCAAGGAAGACGCCATCGATGTTCCGCCTCAGAACTGCATCACCAAGGACAATATTTCAGTGGAAATCGACGGTATTCTGTACATGCGCGTGGTGGATCCGGTGAAGGCCAGCTACGGAATCCAGAACTACCGTTTCGGTATCATCCAGCTGGCTCAGACGACCATGCGTTCCGAGATCGGCAAGATCGACCTGGACCGGACCTTCGAATCCCGCGACGAGATTAACTATTCGATCGTGGCCGCCGTGGACGAGGCCTCCGACCCCTGGGGCATCAAGATCACCCGTTACGAGATCAAGAACATCGAACCGCCGCCGACCATCCGCGACGCCATGGAGAAGCAGATGCGCGCCGAGCGGGAAAAGCGGGAAAAGATCGCCCTGTCCGAAGGCGACAAGCAGGCCAAAATCAACCGCGCCGAGGGGGAGAAGCAGGAAGCCATCAAGAAGTCCGAAGGCGAGAAGATCCGTATGGAGAACGAAGCCCAGGGCCGGGCCATCGCCATCCTGGAAGTGGCCAAGGCGACCGCAGAGGGGATCCGGCAGATCGGTGAGGCCATCACCGCTCCCGGCGGTAAGGAATCGGTCAGCATGCGGATTGCCAACGACTGGATCGAATCCTTTTCCAAGCTGGCCAAGTCCAGCAACACCATGATCGTTCCAGCCAATGTGGCCGATCTGGCCAGCATCACCGGCATTCTGAAGAACGCCTTCAATATCGTGGATCAACCCACAGAGAAATAATCACTGAACTGTAGGGGCGGGTTCCAAACCCGCCCCTGTCAGGGGGATGTCCCGTGTTTCACGCAACCGTTTCGGGGACAGTTGCAAATACCCACATTGAGGTGATATCATCCTTTTGATATTGGAGGATGGAATGAAGAAAACGATCCTGTTTTTCTCAGTCCTGGCCCTGGTTTCCATTTTCAGCCTGCCGGCTCAGGAAGAGGATCCGTATACGGCCAGCGAAGTCACCCGGTACGACAACGGCAACAAGCAATCGGAACGGTCCTACCGGTTTCAGAAACCCCACGGGTTCTGGCGCGAATGGGCGGAAAACGGGCAGATCCTCAGTGAAGGGCAATATGAAGACGGGAAGAAGGTCGGTGCCTGGCGTACCTGGAATACCGACGGCTCCAAGAAGGATGAATTCAATTATCGCCAGGACAGGCTGCACGGCCGGTTCAGCAGATGGTTCGAAAACGGCGGCAAAGAGGAGCAGGGAGAATACGACGACGGTCGTGAAACCGGGGATTGGGTGCGATGGGACGAAGACGGCCGCTATCTGGAGAGGAAAAGCTACGATCGTACCCGTTTTGAGCTGATCCGGCAGATCCGTTTTGAATACGATGAAGAAGAGGTCATCAGCACCCAGAACGAATGGTATGATAGCGGAAGGAAAAAATCGGAAACCCGCCAGGTGAACGGAAGACTCGACGGACCGCAGCGGGAGTGGTTTGAGAACGGCAATTTGTCTCTGGAGACCGAGTACCTGAACGGCATGGAAGACGGGCTGCACATCGATTACCATGAGTCCGGGGCGATGCGCATCCGCTCCCGGATGAGGAACGGAAAGCGACACGGAGTCACCGAAGCCTTCAGTGAGACCGGAGAGAAGCTCTGGGCAAAACACTATGAAGACGGGATCTTCAAATACCAGTTGCCTATTGATGAAAGCGACTGATGTGCATCGAGGTGACGGCTGCCGTCGTCCTGCGGAATGACTGTGTGCTCATCGCCAGGCGGTCCGGGGGGAAACGGGAAGCCGGGAAATGGGAATTCCCCGGAGGCAAGAGAGAGGATGGGGAATCCCTGGGGGAAGCCCTCTACCGGGAGCTCCTGGAAGAATTCGGTGTCGAATCCGTGATTCACGAGGAATTGGTCCGCAGCCGCCACGAATACCCTCACGGCTGTATCGAGCTGATTGCCTTGAGGACCGATCTGGTCGAAAACCCGAAGGTGATGGCCGACCACGACCGGATCGAGTGGGTCCCACTGGTCCGGCTGTGGGAATACGATCTGGCCCCGGCGGACGTTCCGGTGGCACGGTTCCTTTGCAACGGGTTGATGGCAAAGGAGAAGCCCTGACCCTGATCCGGTTGTTGAACTTTCGGTTGAAAAAATCGCAGGCATGATGAACAATAAAATATAATGACATTTCGCGTTTGTTTGTTGCTGGTCTGTATGACTGCTCAGAGCGCACTGTTCTCTATTTCCTCTTCGATGGATGTGGAGCCGGAGTACCACAAGACCGTAATCCTGTTCAAGATTCTGCAGTTTGTCACATTTCCCGACAACGAGAATAAGAATATCGATATCATCTGTTACGGAGAGGATCCCATGATCCGTTCCATCGAGGATCTGGCATCGTCGTACCTGATTTCCGGGAGGCGTATCACCGTACGCCAGGTGCATTCCATAGATTCGCTGAAAGCTTCCGGAAAAAGCGATCTGATTTTCATATCGGGAAACGAGGAGAGTGCTTTGCCCGAGATACTCGAACAGGTCAGAGTGCGGAAGATTCTCAGTATCGGCAACGGGAATGGATTTGCAGAAAAAGGGGTTCATATCAACATCTTTACCCATAAAAGCAAGGTTTCTTTCGAGATCAACCGTTCGGAAGTGGAGAAGTCGGGCATCTATCTGAGTTCGAAGCTGTACAAGCTGGCCAGGATCATCGAATGAAAAGCGAAAAATCGATGAAGATCAAACACAAGCTGATTCTGCTGATCCTGGGAATCACCATGATCACCATGCTGATTTCCATCGGTTTCATGTTTTTTCGTGACCTGGTTCAATTCCGGAAGGAGAGCATCACCTCCCTGCAGGCCATCGCCAGCATCACCGCCAACAATACGGTGGCTGAAGTCGTTTTCTCAGATCGGGATGAAGCGGTCAAGTCTCTTTCCCAACTCCAGTTCCTGGACGATTTCGTCTATGTCGCACTTTTCGACAAGGAAAACCGGTTTCTGGCCGGTTTTCCGCAGGACGAGCGGCAGGATTCACTGAAGACCCGCGAGGAACTGAGCCGTGAAGTCGTTCGTTCCGACGGATTTTTCCGGGTTTTACGTCCCATCATATACAAAAACGAGGTGGTCGGTTCCATATACCTCAAGTTCTCCTCGCAGTCGTTCACCCAAAAGATCCGGCATTATCTGATCGACATTTCCATTTTCGCCGCGATCCTGCTCTTCATTGTCGTCATGCTGACGCTGAAAGCCCAGGGAATTGTCTCCAGGCCGATTCTGACACTCACCGAATTTGTCAGAAGGATCACCGTACAGAGAGATTATTCGCTTCGCATTCAAAAGGGTTCCGGTGATGAGATCGGACTGCTTTACGACGGCTTCAACGGCATGCTCTCCGTCATCGAGAGTCATCAGGGGGAATTGAAGAAGGTTCAGGAACACCTCGAGGAATTGGTGACCGTCAGAACCAAGGCGCTATCCGAATTGAATGCGGAGCTGATCAAGCTGATCAAGGCCATCGAGTTCAGTC
>CAYMND010000117.1:0-7816 GCA_964391685.1 uncultured Clostridia bacterium
CCAGCGGAAATCCTGTTCACCAAAACATTCCGTACCTTTTTCAGGTCCAGAATCATGATCCCGGACGAAATGAATCGTTTCCTCTGCTAGCATCCCTTCATGAACCGATTTGCCGGAAGGCAAACGGAGGGAGGTTATACCATGAGATCAAGATCAATCCGAATCACGCTTGCAATGATTCTCCTGTCATTGTCCCTGATGACCGGGCTTTCAGCGGCGAAGGACAAGAAGAAGCCCAGCAAGGAAGAAAAACAGGCGGCCAAACTTGCCAAACAGGAAAGTAAACTTATCGGACTCCTGGGTGGACCTGAAAGCTGGAAACCGACTGTAATGAAAGATTTACACAGAGGGATGTCATGCCAGGAAGTCTCCGGGTTTTTCAGAGGTGTCGACTGTTCGGACATCATCCCCAGCGATACGGCCGGACTCAGCTCGTCCATAGCCCGATACAAATTTCATTTTGTCGACAGTGGCCTGTATGCCGTCACGATTGTCTTCGGAGCCAGAATTCTCGATGAAAAACGATTCACTACCGCTTTGACCAATGTAGTCGAACAAAAATGGGGACAGGTTCCTTCGACCGGCCTGGCCGGCGCCAAATGGACGAATCCGGATTACGACGACATCGAATTTTCTTACAAAGAAGGGTGCTGGGAACTCAAAGTTGGACTTCCTTCCTACGACCCCGGTCCGGTCAACCTGGAAAGCCTGAACGCCGAAACCATCGGTCGAGAACTGGAATCGTTGCTCGGGCCGGCCAAACAATATCTGCCCAGCATCATCTCTTCTCTCTCGGGGGGGATGAATACAGATCAGGTGGCATCTTTCTTCCCGACCCTGACCAACAGTACCCCGGGATCGAGCCATCATTTCGAGAAGGTGTCCATCGAAAGTCATCCCCTGGTGGCCGGATTGCATTTCAGTTTCAAGAACGATCGCCTGACCTATGTCAACCTGATATTTCATTACCAGCTTCCTCGAAACCAGTTCAAGGAGATCTCTTTCAGTACACTGAAGAACCGTTGGGGGAAAAACGCCCGCCTGAGCAAGGACGGAGAAACACTCAGCCGATATGGCAGCCCGGGCTTTCAGGAAATGAGATTTGAAGGAAACCGCTGGGAGTTCCGGATCGACATGGATGGAATCAAGGGCAGCACTGCCGTCAAGACGGTTCCCACCAGCAAGGAGCCTTCTCTTCAGGGCCTATGGACTTTGACGGCCGCCCGACAGGGGCAACAGACAGAATCCATGTCCGGCGGCACAAAAAGGCAACTGCGCTTCAATGGAAATCAATTTTTCATGTTGGAAAACGGAAAAATCGTTCTCCAGCAAAACTACACCTTGCAAGGGCAAGCTCTATTCTTTACCGATGGACCGAAAGGAAAGGCGGTAAAGGAGTTCGGACTGATTGTCAATCATAAGGCGAATGAACTGGTTTTGCAGCTGAACGGCGAAAAGATACATATGATTTTCAAAAAAACTCCTTGACAACAACCTCCATTTTGCATAAAATTCTTCTGTCGGCTAAAATGTGATCATTTTCCCCCTTGAATAAAGGCCGGGCAGGGGGCCCACCCCCCCCAAGGCAACCTGCCCCGGCCCTCCTTATTTAAACCTTCAAGAAAAGACAAACAAAAGAGGTTTACACCACAAAAGCTCTCCTTTATCCCAGATCATTGACTTTCCCGCAGAAAACCATCCAAAATGGCTTGGGGAAAACCAATGTCGAACACCGGAGGATGAACATGTTGGAGGTAACTGATTTACGGAAGCGGTACCGCCAGACCAAGGCGGTGGACGGAATCTCCTTCCGGCTCGAACCGGGTGAGATCGTCGGCCTGGTGGGGCCCAACGGTGCCGGCAAATCCACCACTCTCAAGATTCTTTCGGGTCTGATTCGGGACTACGAAGGGGCGGTTCACCACAAGGGTCGGGACTTGACCGGCCTCAGGGAAATGGCGACCTACCGAAACGCCATCGGTTATCTTCCGGAAAACGCCGAGATATCCGACTACCTCTCCGGCCATGAGTTCCTCAGCCTGGTGGGCGCCCTGCACCGTCTGTCCCCGGAACGGATCGAGCGGCGCATCGACACCTTGTGCCGGGGTCTCAAGGTGGATCATGCTCTGCACTTTTCCGTCTCCTCCTACTCCAAGGGCATGAAGCAGAAAATACTGGTGACCGCCACCCTGCTGCACAACCCGCAGATCCTGCTTCTCGACGAGCCCTTCAGCGGACTCGATTTCACCAGCATCGACCTGCTGAAAACCCTCCTTCGAAGACTGGCCGGGCAGGGAAAGACCATCCTCTACTCATCCCACATCATCGAATCCATCGAGGATCTGTGTCGGAGGGTATTGGTGATCAACAAGGGAAAACTTGTCCTGGACGACCGGTTCGACAACCTGAAGGAAAAGATGAACAAACGCTGGTTCGAGGAGATCTTCAGCCGTCAGGAAAGTCGGGAGGAGATATCCCGCTCCGCCGGAGAAATGATCGATGTTCTCGGATGCTGAGCCCACTCTTCGTCTGATCCGCCACCTCTTCAGTGAAACCATGAAGGGACTTAATCCCTTTGCCGAGGAGAGCCGCCAGGAAAGCCGCATCAACTTTCTGGCCATCCTGATCGTCATTGGCATTTTCACCTCCTTTGGCGCCCTGATGCCCTTCTTCTTCGGAGCCCCCCACCTGTACGCCATCGAAGCATTCTGGAGTATCCAGAATGAACTGCTGCTCAAGTTCACGGCCATGATCGGAATTTTCTCCGTGCTGCGCTGGGAACCCTTCCAGGAAGGCATTGTACGCCACCGCTTCTTTCTGTCCATCATCTCCACACGGAGACTGATCCTGGCCTCCCAGTGCGCCCAGCTGCTTTTCGTCCTCATGCTCAGCTTCGCCCTGAATATTGTTTCCGATCTGCTCTATAGCGCCTTCGTACCCGAAAAACTGGGCGTTGGCGTCGTTTTCTTCTTCTTCAAATATCTGTTGGTCTATTCCTCCCTCGCCCTGCTGGTATTCTTCCTGATCCAGACCGCCATCCTGTGCCTGCGCATCTTCCGTCTTTCAGGTCTTCGATACCTGCTGCTCTCCTACCTGACCGCCATCATCGTCACCCCGGCCTCCCTGTTGCGACGGCTTTCCCTTAACCGGGGACTCGAGCTGATCCCGTTTCAATCTGAAATCGAGAACATGCTGCGCCAAATGCTGGCCGGTGAATGGCGCTCCTATCTGACTCTGAGTGCGTTGACCTTGATCGTCGTCACGGTTTACGTAACCATCAGTGCCTTCTTCATGCAACGTCGTCTGACCGACACCCAGTCCGAACCCTGCCACCGGACGAGAAGCCGTCTGGCCGTTTTGTTCAGCCGATTTCTCTTCTTCCGTTCCGGACTTCCGAAAGCCGTCATCCTGCACATGGCCCAGTCCTTCCTGGCCAACCGGCAATTGAGAACCCTGCTGGTCATCCTGCTGGCCGTTCTGTTGGGGACGATCAACTCCGAACTTCTGGCCCTGACCTTCATGGGAAGTGAGGTAACAGGCTGGGGGGTTCAAGGTCTCAGCTCAACCTATTATTTCGTTGTCCTGCTGAGCCTGGGGCTCAGCATCTACTACCTGCTCAAACTGTCCGTCGCCCGACGCCACGCCTGGCTTTTTCAACTGGCCGAGCCTCACACCCTGTATTGGTCGTCCAAAAAAGCAATCCTCTTGTTCCTGAACCTGAGCGGTGTCATGCTGTGCCTCTCTCTGGTGCCATTCCTGATTCTTATCGGTGGAATGACCTTCGCCCTGAAACATACCCTGACCGGAATCTCCATCTGTTCACTAATCGCGGCCTGGCATGCCCTGGGCACCGACTACATCCCCTTCACCGCTCTGGTCGAACAGGACAAGATCCTGTTCAAGCGTTTGTGGCTTTTCTATCTGATCGCATTGTACTTTTCTTCATATGCCCTTTCCGGTATCATTACCGACATGACGGGTCAAGAGACCTTCCGGCTCTTTTTCCTTCCGCTGTCGATTACACTGGTCAGTTACTACTTTCTCCACCGGAAACAAAAAGACCGGATCTCACTCCGTGAGCCGGAATATGAGCTCTCCGACTACGAGGTGCTGGTGGGATTCGCCGAAGAATTAATCCCATAGACAATTTGACTGACAAGGCCGCTCTTGCTATCATCCAAACACCATGAAGCGAAAACTTCAACATCATTCCAAAATGCTGCTCCTGCTGGTCAAACTCTTCCTCAGTATCGCTCTTATCGGGTATTTCCTATGGAAACTGAGCATCCAGGCCGGCGGTTTCGGCCCCATGACCACCCGCCTGCTTGGCACCATTCGAAACGCAGATCCGTTCTACCTGCTCCTGGCCATGTCCCTGCACCCCATCGGTTACGCCCTGACCTCCTGGCGCTGGAGCACACTGCTCTCACCGTTCGGAACTCCGCCGCCCTTCTCACGCCTCTACCGACTCTACTTCATGGCCGCCTTCCTCAACAATTTCACCTTCGGCACCGTCGGCGGAGACGCTCTACGGGCGGTTGCAGGAAAACGCTTTTCCAGTACACTGACCCGCTCAACCACCATCGTTCTCATCGAGCACCTGTCCGGTTTCGGTGCCCTTTTTCTGATCGCCCTGGCCGGACTGACCGCACAGACCCTCATGGGAAAGAGTACCCCGTGGCTGCTGACCGTCGCGGTTTTCGGCCTCCTGACCGCCGCCGCGTTCGTCCTTTGGCTGCTTCGAACCCGGATCACCGCGCTTCCGGATTCGTGGCGGGCGAAACTTCCCAATCGGCTCGCGGACCTCGTCGACCACCTGATCGAGACCCTGGCCGCGTATCGAAGTCAGCCAATGGCCCTGCTAAAGGCCCTGGCAATCAGTCTGATTTTCCAGACCTCCATGGTCTTTTACTACTTTCTCATCTGCCGGGCCATGGGAGTCAACTTGTCTCTCGTTTCTGCCCTGATCGGCATTCCGGTTTTAATCATCATGTTGATGGTCGTCCCGGCAGTCAACGGTATCGGAGTACGGACCACCGGTTTCGGCAGTCTGCTGGGAATGAGTACACTAACCGCCCTGAGCGGCGAGGGCATCGACATCCTGTTCCGTCTCTTTTTCGGTCTCATCGGCGGCGTCCTGTTCGTCACCGACCGCTCAAGGAAACAGACTTTGTCAACCGAACAGGAGCCCATCGGATAGACCATGAAAGACAAGCCCGCTGAGATCCCCCAACTTCCGGGCTGTTATCTTTTCATCGACGGTGACGGGAAGGTACTCTACATCGGTAAGGCCGGCAACCTGTCCAAACGAGTGAGTCAGTATTTTCACGGGCATCAGGACATCCGCCATCAGCTGCTGGTGGAAAAAGCCGAACGCATGGAGTTCATCACCGCCAAAAACGAAGTGGAAGCCTTGCTGCTGGAGAACAATCTCATCAAACACCATCAGCCCCGCTACAACATCAATCTCAAGGACGCAAAAAGTTACGCATATCTGGAATTGACTGCCGAACCCTTCCCGAAACTGGTGGTATCAAGGGACAGCAGGGCATCAACCGGCGGCGAGCGCTTCGGCCCCTTCGTTTCGGCCCAGGAAAGAGACCGGATCCGCGCCGCACTCAACCGCCTGTTCCGGCTGCGCACCTGCCGCCGCTTTCCGCCCCGCCCTTGTATCCGTTTCCATATCGGCGCCTGCAGCGCTCCCTGCAACGGTACTGTCAACGAGACCGAATACCGGGACCAGATCGAGGACACCCGGCTGGTTCTGAAGGGGGAGACCAAAACTGTCGTCCAACGCCTGACGGAACGGATGCAGACCGCCAGCCGGGAACAACGTTACGAACTGGCTCTGACTTACCGCAACCGATTGACCGCGCTGCACAACCTTCGCACCGAGCAAACCGTGGACAACGAACGTCGTATCGACGAGGATGCCATTGGCTACCTGCTTCATGAAAACCGCTTTCACATCATGCTTTTCCACCTGAGCCGCGGCCGGGTAGTCGCCAGCGAACGGTACAGTTTCGAGCAATACGACGACCCGCTGGACGAATTTATTGTACAATACTATGGGAGTCGACCGCCACCGTCCGAACTGATCGTCCCCGAGAATCCGGAACCGGCGATGGGAGAGTTTCTGAACGCCATGGCCGGTCGAAAGGTAAAAGTTACCGTACCCCGGCGGGGACGAAAACACCATCTGCTTGCCATGATCGCCCAAAACCTGGAGCTGGCGGTGCGGAGCCAGCAGAAGCATCTCGATGATTTGAAAAACCGACTGGGGCTGGCCAAGTCCCCCCGGCTCATCGAGGGTTTTGACGCATCCCATCTTCACGGTGACTACACTGTGGCATCCATGGTTCAGTTTCATCAGGGACAGCCGAACAAAAGCCAGTACCGCCGCTTTCGTATCCGTTGCCAGAGCGGAGGCGACGATTTGATGGCTTTGGCCGAGGCCCTACGACGCCGATACACTCGTCTTCAAAACGAAAACAAGTCACTGCCCGACCTGATCCTCATCGACGGCGGCCCCACCCAACTTGCCAGAGCGGCCGCAACAGTGAAAGCGCTGAACCTAGACCTGCCCATGTGCTCTCTGGCCAAGCGCGAAGAACAGGTTTTTGTGCCCGATGAACGCAATCCGCTACCCATTCCCCGCACCGCTCCGGGACTCAAGCTGCTGCAGCAGGTCCGCGACGAAGCTCATCGCTTTGCCGTCAGCTACAACCGCCTGCTGCGCAAAAAAGCGTTCCTGGAAAAAAACTGAAACAGGAGAAGTCGGGTAAGCGCAACCTTTTCTTTCCGTCGCCACCGGTGACAATACAAAAAAAAATACCAGATCATCACTACGAATGCACAGGATCGTCAACCGTCATGGACAGATGGTCCGTTCTGCGATATGATCCTAGAAACCCGGTTTTCACAAAATGAATCAAGCGCCAAAAAGACAAGGAGCAGCGACATGACCTTCAAGCTGGTCAGCGAATTCAAGCCCGCCGGTTCCCAGCCCAACGCCATTGCCGGCCTGTTGAACGGCTTCAAGGAAAACAAACGCAAACAGGTTCTGGTCGGGGTCACCGGTTCGGGCAAGACCTTCTCCATCGCCAATGTCATCGCCGGACTCAACGCTCCAGCCCTGGTCATGGCTCACAACAAGGCTCTGGCCGCCCAACTCTACAACGAGTTCAGAGCGTTGTTCCCCGAAAACCGGGTGGAGTTTTTCGTTTCCTATTACGATTACTACCAGCCGGAATCCTACATTCCCCAGCGTGACCAGTACATCGAAAAAGACTCACACATCAACCCCGAGCTGGACCGGTTACGCCTCAGCGCCACCGCATCTCTTATCACCCGCCGGGACGTCATCATCGTAGCCTCGGTCTCCTGCATCTACAGCGTAGGGGATCCGACAGTCTATATCCAAATGATGAAAGAGTTTACCGTCGGACAGACTCTGGACCGGGACGACTTTTTGGGCATTCTTGTGGATCTTCAATACGAACGTAACGATTACGATCTATCCCCCGGGTGCTTCCGGGTACGAGGCGACTGCGTCGACCTGGTGCCGTCCTACCAGAAAAATATCTTCCGCTTCGAATTCTTCGGAGATCAGCTGGAGTCGGTAAGCGAAATCAGGGCCCTGAAAGGAGACCTGATACGCCACCATAAATATATTCAGATCTTGCCTGCCCGCCACTTCGTCACCCCCAGGGAAACCATCGAAGGTGTCGTTCCCCAGATCCGGGCCGATCTGAAGGAGCGGTTGAAGGACCTCTCCGGTATCGAGGCCCACCGCCTGGAGCAACGCACCCTATAC
>CAYMND010000118.1:0-7784 GCA_964391685.1 uncultured Clostridia bacterium
TGGGCGACGATCAGTCGGCATTCGGTATACTTTTTGCCCAGGTCTTTGGCCGCCTCGCGGGCGATGGCCTTCTGGTTCAGAGCGTGAAAGATGCTGATCCGATTGAGCTCCGGCATTCCGGTGATGCGGGCCACATCTTCCATTTCATCCACGACGACAGGATCGACGATGAAAGCCGGTATGTCCGCGGAAGCGGCGACTTCGCTGGCCAGCAGAGCGCCCAGGTTGGATGCGTGCTCCAGAGGGGTTTGAAGCAGGTAATTCAGCATTTCCTGTTCGATCCGGTAGGTTCCGGAAGGCATGGGGGTCAGCAGACCGCCCCGGCCCACAACGGCGGATAAATCCTTGCCTTCGATGTTGTTCTTTTTCAGAAAATCGAAGACGATGGCGCTGCGGAAACCGCTCTGGTCGACCAACCGCTTGTACTGGGCCAAATCCTGGCTGCTGTGGGTGAGATTTTCCTGAACGATGCGCTCCGGCCCTTTGAAAAGAGCCAGTTTGGTGGACGTGGACCCCGGATTGATGGTTAAGATGAGTGCGTCATTAATATTCATTGGTTTTATTTACCTGAAAATGAAGAATTTTACAATAAGCACGATAAAAACGCGGACTTTTTTTCCATTTTCAAAAAAATGATCTGTGGTTTTATATGATTTAAAACGAAAGCGTCAATGCAGTCACCAGGGTCAAATCGTTTTGCTTGACGTCGTCCAGGGGCTGGCTGTTGAACCGTTCCCGGACTTTCAGTGTCAGCCAGACAGGGCGCTTCATCAGGACTGACAGGCTGGATTGCAATTCCAGCCGATAGTCATTGAAGGGATCGATGATGCTGGGGGTGTACTGGCAGTTGAACTTGAAAGAAGCGGTGTCGGAAAAGGAATGCTCGTTGGAGATGCCCAGAACCAGCCGGGCCCCGGTCTTGTCTTCCGTGTCTCCCATACCGTTGAGAATCTCTCCTCTTACCGTTGCGGACAGACTGGCTTTGTTTTTCTTTGTCTGGCTGATTTTGTAGAGAACGCCGATGTCCATGCTGGTCCGGGACGCAATCTGGGCCACCCGGTCGTATTCGATTCCCAGGTTGCCCGAAAGGTTGAGCCTTTTGTTCAGCGTGTGGATCAGCGAATGCTCCCAGGTCCCGTTGCTGACCTGGGTGATTCCGTCGTTCTGTCCGTAGAAAAGCTCCAGCTTGCTCTGGTATCCGAAGCTGTTCTGCTGATAAGCGAAGTTGTACCCTCCATTGATGACGGTCTGATTGGAATTGCCGCTGTTCAGGGTGATGCCGCCGCTGATATCGAAGCCGATTCCGTTTTCCCCCGCCGGCAGCGGAAGAACGGCGCCGACGAGGGTCGGGCAGAACAATATCAGCCCCATCATCCCTCGTCGCAGCCAGTTCATTTCTTTTATCAGAAGTTGAGGGTGAACTCTTTTTCGTACCAGACCTTTACCGGAACGTTCTTTTTCCTCGCCGGTTCGAATTTCCATGAACCGATGATCTGTACGATTTCCATTCTCAGCATCGGGTCGATGGTTTCGGGCATTACCTGTGTTTTCGAAATTCTTCCTTTTTCATCCACAAGCAGACGGATGGTGGCCTTGATATTCTGCCCTTTGAGCTTTTTGCGGATATCCGAGCTGAATTTTTCCGGGTCGTTGCCCTCGACCCGTCTGGGAGGAATATCGACTTCGGAGATCTCCATAAGTTCTCCGACCTGAGGAATGCGGTTACGCCGTTCCTCCTCGAGCCTGGCCGCTTCCTGGCGTTTCTGTTCTTCTATGGCCTCTTTGGCTTTTCGTTCATTCTCCTGACGTTCTTTTTCGGCCGCTTCCTCCAGCAATCGTTGCTGCTCCGCATCCGCTTTCTTCTGCTCTTCGATCTGTTTCGCTTCCTCTTCCTTCCGGCGTTTATCGATTTCTTCCTGCTTCTTTTTCAGCTCGGCGATCATCTCGTCTTTTTTCTTCTGCTCTTCGGCGGTCTGTGCGGTTTGAGACATCAGGGCATTCATCTGATTGGCTACCGCGTCCTGTTCCGCCTTCATTTTTTCGATTTGTCGCTGGGATTCCAGTCGCTGGGCTTCCAATGCCTTCCGGGCGGCTTCGGCCGCCGATTTGCTTTGAATGACCATGAAGATGATCACCGCCAGGATGACCACCGCCGCCGAGGCGATACCGATCCACAGCCCCTTGGACGATTTCTGCTTCTCGTCGAGTCCGGTGAGGATGTCTTCCACCAGATTCGGAGAGCCGGAGCTGAGCTCGGAAGGCTCGGGTTTCTTCTCCTCGGGTATCTCGTAGCTCAACTCCTGGGCGTAATTTCTGCTTTCGGCTTCATCTTCGTCCTGATAGACGGAGTTGATGAAATAGGCCAGGTTGAACGTGACCGAAGACAACTCCTCTATATGAAAATACCGGGAGATGAAATCCTTGAATTCCTTGATATTGGAAAAACGTTGAGCCGGATCGGGATTCAGGGTTTTCTTGAAAAATGAGATGATGCTGGTCAGAAAATCCTTGTCCGTGGTGGGGACGTAGGAGCTGAAGCTGATGTTGGCGAATTTGGTCTCGAAATCCTCGCCCTCCGTATAGGAGAAATAGTTTCCGGTCAGCATTTTGTATACCAGAAAACCAAGATGGTAGATGTCCGACTGGGCGGTGATCTTGTCCCGTTTGATGAATTCCGGTGTCAGGAGCGATCCGTATTTTTTAAACAGTGCTTCGTATAGGGTGTCGCTGTAGTTGAGGTAGGCGGCGATACCGTAATTCTTGAGATAGATCTTGCCGTCTCCGTCTAAGAGAATGTTGTCCGGAGTCAGAAAACCATGAAACGACCGTTGGCCGCTGACGACAATGGAGGACCCCATGTCGACCAGTTCGGCGATGGATATGGCGATCGACATGGCCAGATCGAAATTGATCGGAATATCTTTCTCCTTGGCGTCATGCAGCACTTTTTCAAAGCTCTTTGCCTTGAGGAGCGGGTATTCGAGATGGGGCGTTTTGCTTTCCTGGTCGATAACACTGGGCGAGTGCAGGTAGGGGATGTTGGATTTTCGTACACCTTCGAGCAGAATTTTGATTCGGTTCCAGGTACTGCCGTCCTCTAGAAAATAGGGATGAACCCGGCTGATGACGGTGTGTCCGGTGACCTTGCGGTCTGCCGTTTTTCCGGCCCTGAAATTGTCGCCAATGAAATCACTTTCGAGCTGTTCGAACAGGACATAATCCATAAAGCGTTCATACTGTTTCATCACTTCACCTCGCTATCTCATCATCAGGGGATTATAACAAAAAAAAAAATGAAAAAAAAAGCCTGAACGCCCATTAACTGAAAAAAAACAATAAAGCAGAGATTCGCTTCTTCCCTTTTTTTCAATATGGACGGTTATGCCGGTTTGCGGCTGAGGAAAACTCCGGTCATCCGTATCTTTCCTTGATCAGGTTCACCATCTGGGCATTGTCGGCGTGTCCGGTCTTCTGGGCCACGATTCTGCCCCGGATGGGGCGGCCCAGCAGGTAGAAATCACCGATGATGTCCAGAATTTTGTGCCGGGCCAGTTCCTCCGGGAAACGCAGCTCGGTGTTGATCACCTTGAGGTCGTTGTCGATCCAGATGAAGTTATGCAGCCGTCCGCCTTCTCCAAGTCCCAGTTCGGTGAGGCGGCTGATCTCTTCCACAAAACCGTAGGTTCTGGCCGGGGCGATCTCCCGCTCGAAGTCTTCGAAAGATTTCATGACGAAATTGTAGGTCGATCTGCCCAGCGGATCAGGATATATGGTGGTGTAACTGACGGAAAACACGTCGGAAGGTTCAATGCGCATGAATTTCCCGTTCTGACTCTCCTTGCCCAGCTGAATGGGTTCCTCGATGACGATCTCCGGTATGATCTCGTCCTGAAGGACGACTCCGCATTCCCGGATGAACTCGCAGAATTTGACCGCGGAACCGTCGGCCACCGGTACTTCCCGGGATATCTTGATGGCCAGGTTGGTGATTCCGGCGGCATGCAGGGTGGCCATGATGTGTTCAATCGTTTTGGCTTCCAGGCGGTCTTTCTTGATCGAGGTGGCGTAACTGGTGGAATCGAGGTATTCCACTCTCGCCGGGATGTAACCCGGTTCAGAAATGTTTTCGAACCGGATTCCTTTGTTCGGGGGGAGGGGGTTGAGCACCAGGCCGGTCTTTTCTCCGGTATGCAGGCCGATGCCTTTCAATATGGCGCTCTTGCCGATGGTCGCCTGCTTGCGGACATACAGGGGATTGGTGGCGAAATATTCGATCTGACCGGTATTTTCCCGCTTCTTGGCGCCGACGTTTTCGCCTGTTTCCATCTGCTGCTCCACCATGGCCCGCAACCTCTGGTTTTCGGCCAGGACATTGCGATAGGACAGGGCGCGGTTGAGCACGATGAGCACTTTTTCGAGACTGAGCGGTTTTTCGAGATAGTCGTAGGCGCCCTGACGCAACGCTCTGACCGCGGCGTTGATGTTGCCGTGCCCGGATATCATGATAACGGTCTGCATGGGGTCGATTTCCAGAATCCGGCTCATGGTTTCCAGCCCGTCGATACCGGGCAGCCAGATATCGAGCAGGATGATATCGGGACGGATGTGTTGCATTTTCCCGATGCCTTCTTCTCCCGTTGAAGCCAGAAAAACGGAGAATCCTTCGTCTTTCAGCACCGAAGAAAGCGATACCTGGATATTTTTTTCATCGTCAATGATCAGTACCTTTATCATGAATCACACTCCATTTCATGTTCCTGTTTCATGTCGCCGCTGATTTCCATCTTCTGCTGTTGCGGGAGGTCGCTGCTGATCCGGATCTCCAGTTTATCCTGACGGAAGTCGCAAAAGACCAGATTGTTCTGCTGCCATTCTTCACTGAAAGCCTCGACCGCCAGGGGCTCCAGCAGGGTCTGGGTAATGATTCTGGTGAGCTGGCGGGCACCGTATTGAGGGCTGACACCCACTTTGGCCAGATGACCGACAACCTGTGGCGAAACCATCAGCAGTTTTCCTTCGCGCAGGAGTTGTCGCTTGATGATTTCCAGCTGTAGTTCGACAATCTGTATCGCGGCCTTGTCATCCAGCGGGGAGAAGACGAGAATATCATCCAGGCGGTTGAGAAATTCCGGTGAGAATCGTTTCTTGATGATTTTCAGAAGGCTCGATTCTCCGACGCGGACGTTTCGTCCATGTTCCTGATAACCGAGAGGGGAGGCGCCGTACAGCTCGGTGCCCACGTTGGATGTCATCAGAATGACCGTTCCGGAAAAATCGATCACCCTCCCTCTGGCGTCGGTCAGACGACCGGCGTCGAAAACCTGCAGGAAGATGTTGAGAAGCTGCGGATCCGCTTTTTCGATCTCGTCGAGCAGGATGATGGTCATCGGGTTCTGACGGATTCTGTCTGTCAGCTGGTTGGTATCGTTGTATCCGACATAACCGGGGGCGGCTCCGATGAATCGGGAATAGGTGTATTTCTCCATGTATTCGGACATGTCGATCCGGAGCAATGCGTCCCGGCTTCCGATCAGTTCTTCCGCCAGAACCAAGGCGGTTTCGGTCTTGCCGACTCCGGTGGGACCGACCAGCAGGAAAACCCCGTCCGGACGGTTGTCACGAATCTTGAAACCCTTCTTGTAGGCGGTGATTCTGGATATCAGGCGGCCCAGCACCTTGTCCTGGCCGATAATGCGGGCAGACATCCGTTGATCGAGATGAATCAGTCGTTCCTGGACAGAAAGGCCGAATTGCTGCGCCGGCAGGTTGGCCATATCCCGGACGGTTTCGCCCAGCAGGCTTCGGGCGGTTCTCTCTGTCGGCTGGTCGTGGTCGAGGCGGTCCTGAAGGCGGATTTTTGCATAGACGCGATCCAGCAGCAGAAGCGGAGCATCCGGGAAAGCCCGGTTTCGCAGGAGCTGGCGGCTGAGGTCCATCACTTCCTGGAGAAGCTCTCTCGGGAAAGGGATGTCCCACTGCTCCTGTCGAAAAGTCCGGACGCGGTTCAGTATCTCCATGGTTTCCGTCTCGTCGAGGGCTCGCACGGTGACCTGGTGAAAACAGCCGAGGAAGGCGTTGTCTCGTTCCAGGGTGTTCTTCAACTCTTCGTAATGGGTGGTGGCCATCATCTGAAGCTTCTTTTCCTGCAGGAAGGGACGGACGATGTTGATGAAATCGAGAGCGGTTCCCCTCGCTCCACCCTGACTGAACAGCAGGTGGATGTCTTCTACAACAATCAAGACCTTCTGTTTGACCGCTTCATCCAGAAGGGCCAGCACTTTTTCTTCGAACTGACCGCGATATTTCGATCCGGTCAGCAGATGAACGAACTGAATGCTGCGGATTTCCTTGAAGGGAAACAGGGTCTGCCAACCCGGATTGCCGGTCATCTGCTGCGCGAATTGGCGGATGAGGCTGGTTTTGCCGGTGCCGCCTTCTCCAACCAGAAGCAGGTTGGGACGATGGGCGCTGGACAGGACCTCCACCATCTGTCTGAGCAGGGGATGTCGGTTGACCATTGTTTTCCTTTGCTCTTCGCTGATGGTTATCGGGGTCAGATACTCGCCGGTTTCTTCGGTCTGCTCTTCCTTTTTTTCCTTCAGACGCTGTTTGATGTCCTTGATCTTGAGCGCCAGATTCCTTTTCCGGCTGAACTGGGCCGCACGTTCGTATGCGTTCAGAGCCGAATTGTAGTCTCCTTTCTGCTCATAGGATTCGGCGATCACTTCGTAAAGGGATGTGTACGCTGGGAAATGGGACAGGAAAAGCTTGGCTTCATTGATGGCTTCGGCGCTGTGCTGCAGATGAAGGAGGGATACGATGCGCATATGCTGCAGCAGCGGAACCGGTGTTTTCAGGTTTTCACCGATATGATCGATGGTGCTGATAACTTGTGACCATTGGCCTTCCTGGAACGAGTCCACTGTTCTTCGGAACTGTGGCACCATATTCAGCAGAGGGTTGTCCGGAAACGATTGGTTGGGGAACAGGAGATCGAGCTCGGGCAGGGCCAGGTTCTGGATCAGGTATTCGGCCAGTTTCAGCTGTTCGGATTCCGTGCCGATGACGGAGTTGCTTTGATCGAAGGTGTTGTACCGGGGACCTTCCTCGCTCAGCTCATGAAAAAGGAATATTGTCTCATCGCGTCTGACGATGAACGGACTCAACGGAATTTCCCGCTCGCTGTCGATCAACGCCAGTTCACCGCCTGCCCCCGGACCCAGGTTGATGGTCAGCTTTTCGTCGACCATCTTGAACATGTTCTCGAACCAGAAACGGCTGTCGATGAACTGATGTACCATTGAAGACGGTTCTGCCGTTTTGTCGGAATCACTCCCCTGGCGAAGGTACTCGATGATATTTTCCAGGATGAAGACAAAGGTCTGTCTTTCGGACCGGTTGAAGGAAAAAAGGATACTGGAAAAGTTTTCCAGGTATTCTTTCATGAATTGGATCTGGCTGAAAGGGTCGCCGCTCAGAAGGGGACTGCACTGCTCGGCACCGACCAGCTGAAGGCGGGAAATGGACTCCGCTTTGAGCAGCAGGGAGAGCAGGCGGTTCAGATCCAGCAACAGTTCCGTTACATCCTGAGGCGATGCGGCTCTTTTTTGAAGGGCTGCAGGCATTCCTCCAAAACGGATGAAAAGCCGTCCCAATGTTTCGTATTTGCGCAAATCGATCGTCACCATGCAGAAAAAACTCCTGGGGCAGTCCGCAATGAACTTTCTGTAATAATATACCCTCTTTTTGCTGTCAAATCCACTCCTGCGGAGTGTTTCCGGCTT
>CAYMND010000119.1:0-7659 GCA_964391685.1 uncultured Clostridia bacterium
CCGCTGGCTTTTCCTATCACTCCCCATCAGTCTAATGCTGCCGCTGCTCAACCTCAGCCTCCTGTACCGCCTGACCCCAGTCCTCTACCTGCTGCTACCGCCTCTGATGCCGTTTCTCGCCCTGATCGTCATCACCCGGGATCGACTTTCGGCGGAGTTCACAGCGCCTCCTCGGCCGGAATCGAAAAACATCCTGAATACGGACCGCACCAGACCCATGTCCAGCTTCGCTCCACCTGCAGCGGCCGACCAGACCGTCTCCGCAGTGGCCAATGCCAACCCCGCCGGATTCACCTGGTCGGAAGAAAACCGGCAGGCATTGCTTCTGGATATCATAACCGGTCACATCACCTTCGAAAAAGCCCGGAAGCGCTTCGGACTGAAAATCGAGGAACTGCAATCCTGGCTGGATGAATACATGCGACAAAATCAGGCGCCACAGAAAAAGCAGGACGATATCCCCGGGGACGGGAATATTCCGGCTTGATTTGCCTAGTAAAGATCAGAACAGGCGTTTCTCATATACCAGCAGCGGCCGACCAAAAAAATCCGCCTCCTGCACCAGCCGGTATCCGGCCCCCTCGTACAGACGTCGGGCACGAAGATTGTCCAAAAAAACATCCAGCCAGATGCGATCTACGTTCTGCCGCCGAACCATCTTTTCCACCACATCCAGAGCAGCTCGGCCGTAGCCCCGCCCTTTCGGACCGATGACCATACGCTTCAGTCCCAGGCAATTGTTTTCCAAAATCAGGATCAGGAAGCCCAAAATTCTGCCATCGTCGACCTTGCAGACAGTGAGGTAACGAAGATCCGGACGGATCAGGTCCGCCCTGTGCTGTGCCAGAGTGCCCGGCAGGATGAAGGGGGCGGTTTCCGGATCCTGTTCGAGCCGTACAATTGTCTCCAGATCCGACTCGGTGGTATCCCGAATGATTATACCCGAATCCCAGGGACCAGCCGATTCGGGTTCTTTCTTCAAATGAGTTCCAGTTCCACCGGACAATGGTCGCTTCCCATCATATGATCGTGAATGCGTACATCCAGCACCCGGTCTGTCAGTTTCGGGGAGATCACAAAGTAATCGATGCGCCAGCCCACATTCTTCTGCCGGGCCTGCATGCGGAACGACCACCAGGTGTAGGCCACCCGATCCGGGTAGCGATGCCGAAAAATATCGATGAACCCGGCATCCAGCAGCTCACTGAATTTTGTACGCTCCTCCCTGGAGTACCCCGGATTCTGCTCGTTGGCCTTGGGATGCCTCAAATCGATGGGCTGGTGGGCCACGTTGAGATCGCCGCAGAGAATCACCGGTTTTCTATGGTCCAAATCCAGCATAAACTCCTTCAAGGCATCGTTGAATGCCATGCGGGGCCCGATACGGGCCAGTTCGGGCTGGGCGTTGGGCACGTAACAGTTGATCAGGTAGAAATCGTCGTACTCCGCGGTCAGAGTACGCCCTTCGCTATCCAGTTCACCGTGTCCGATGCCCCGGATCAAGGTCAGTGGTTCCCGCCGGGTGACCAGTGCCACTCCGCTGTATCCCTTCCGTTCGGCCGAATGGAAATGCGTTCTGTATCCGTCAATGCCCGGAAATTCTGCAGGCAGCTGTTCCGGTTTGGCCTTGGTCTCCTGCAGGCACAGAACATCCGGATCCAGAGCCCACACATTGTCCAGCGCTTTCTTCTGCAACACTGCCCGCAATCCGTTGACATTCCAGGAAACGATTCTCATACCCACCTCATCATATTATCGTGTATTCATAAAAAATTCCGGTTCATTCCGCTCCAGGCAATTCGCAACCAGCTTTTGTTTCATGGTATCAATCCAGGGATCCTTCCAGACTCGGTTTTGCCCCGGGCAGGCTTTTATGCAGGCACAGCACTGAATGCATCGATCCGGGTCGGTAAGCGGAGGATGGCCGAAACGAATGGCACCCACAGGACAGGCTCGGATGCAAACGCCGCATTGTCCACAGGAAGAATCCAGGGAAACCGGTGCGATGCGGAGGGTTTCGGGGTAAGGCTTGAATGGTTTTCTTCCGGGCAGAATCAGGTTCCTGGAAGTTGGCTTTTCAACCAGTTGTTCCCGGAGCCGAAGACCAAAAGTTTTGGCCGTCTCGATATCCTCAGAATCGGGACGCTTCCGGGCGACGGGGTGTTGAGCATCGGAAAATGAATGCTCGGCAACGAAAGCGGCTGCTGCGCAGGGAAGAAAACCGCAGGACTCAGCCATCTCCTTCAACTCCAGCAGGGAATCTTCGTAAGCCCGGTTACCGTAACAGGCAATCAATACCGCCGGCATCTCCCGGCATCGGATGAAGGAAAATCGTTCGGCAGCGGTTTGAGCAACCCGGCCGTAATAAACCGGAACTCCGATCAGGGCCAGATCCGCCTCCACGTACAGCTGTCCGAAACCCGGGCGGGGATAAGTCAGATCGAGATCGGTGACCTCTGTTTCGTCTCCGACGAATGCATCGGATACAGCGGCTGTTATCCTTCGGGTTCCTCCGGTGGGAGAAAAAAAGATGCGTAAAACACGGAACATGGTTCCACCTTCTTTTCACTGGAAACTAGAAAGAAGTATACACCAAATGGCCTCCGAGTGTTTCCATATCAGACCTGCCTATCGCCGAGTGGGGTCTTCTTTTCCGATCACTTCCTGTATTCCTTCAGTTTGTTCAGTATTTTTCTGTACGGCTGGACCATCTGTTTGACCATATTTTTCTGCATCCCCTTACGAAGCGGTTTTAATTTGAGCAAAGGCTGGGCAACCCAGACCAGCAGCCGTTTGCTCCATTGCCGTGTGGGAAAATCGTAATAACCGTTTTTTCTGTAATACCGGTGATCCATCGGAAAAACCAGTCGCATGGTTCCGAATATATTTTCCCGGAAGACGAGCCTTCCGGCCAATCCGGAAAACATTTTCGGCGGTATTTTCTGTTCGTCGAAGGGCACTTGCACATCCGAGGCCAGGCGGACCAATTGACGACGACAGGTTTCTTCGCCCAGTTCATCGGTAATGATACCGACCGGTTCACACTCCATCATCTGCTCCAAACCCCGCATCATTTCCAGAATCTGGGGGTTGGCTTTCAGGGGACCGGCCACCAGCCAACCCATCTTGCGCCCTTTATAGAATGGTACATGATTGTGACAGAAACTGCGGTCCAAAAACTGCTTGAAACGCCAGGAAAACAAACGGTTGGAAATATCCAGGGCGAAAATAACAGTATCCGCACCCAATATCCCTTCGTCGAGAAGTCGCCGAAAACCGTCCGTATTGTCCTGGACACACCGGTTTTCCATGCCGCAGCGACAGCATCCGAGGCAGCCCTGCCGGATATCGGCCGCGGACAAATCGTACATCACCGCCTGCTCACCGAGCAGACCGGTGAGGGATACAGCCATCTTCTTCAGGTTTGCGTTTCGGGAAAAATCACCGACAATGGCCGTCTTCTCCTGTCCCAGCTGCGATATGCCCTCAAACAGGTGAGCATCCGATAATGCATCCGGCTCTCTCTCCGTCATCACCGGTTCGTAGAACTCCCCGTCATCCGCATGGATCCGCATCCATTCCTGCCAGTGGGCCATCAGTTTTCCCCGGCCTTTTTTCTCCAGCAGGTCGTGCATACTCGCCGAAAAGCCACCAACCAGCCGCATGCCGAGATCCCGACACACGGCACGCATGTAGGCATGGGCGGTATGATCGTAAAAATGAATGGAAGTACTCAGAATTGCGGCCGCTTTTCCGGACAAGGCATCCGAGAACTCCGATCGGTACAGAATGTCGATGAACCGCTTGAACTGCCCGGGTACGCTCATGTAGTAAACCGGGAACGACCACAGAATCAGGTCGGATTTCTCGATCTGATTCCAAAGATCAGTCCTTCTTTTCTCCTCTTTTTCAATATGCTGCACATCCCGCGCCCCGTGACAGATCTGCCATTGATGCCCCGGATCACTCTGTTCGATATACTTGCAGAAATGAAGAGTGACACTCGATTCCCCTTTTGGGCTGCCGCTCAGGACCATTACGTTCATGTTGTCTCCTCAATGTTATGAATATGGTATAAGAAGCATCAGGCGGGATCCATCATCATTCGACAAACTGCGAAAAAAAAATTTTTGTTGATTTTTCTTGACTTGCGTATTACTGTTATAGTACACTCATTCTGGTAATACAGGAGGTTAACCATGAGACGCATCTGGGTCCTGGTGCTGGCAATCGTCAGCATGATCCTGCTGCTGTGTTTTTTGTTTCTCAATCCATCACGGAAACCCGTTCGGGACGTCTCCCAGGGGAAAGCCGCTGCCCCCACCCCTTCTCCGAGGATCTACATCCAGTGAAGATGAATATAAACGACACTCCGGTGTTCAACAGTATGAAAGGGTATTTCGTCGTAAAAAACAACAATATATGGAAAACGAGTTTTTCTTAACAATGGAGGCAAAAGCCATGAAAAAAGTCATCATTATCCTGGTTTTTCTGATCAGCGCGTTAACGGTCTGGAGCGCCGAGGGGAGAGTCATCCCGGAACTGGTAAAGCCGACCCAATTACAGATTGAAGGCACTCGGCTCTTTGTAATCGAAGAAACCACAGTACACATCTTTGATTTGGGAACATTAAAAAAGATTGGCCAGTTCGGCAAGGCCGGTCAGGGGCCACAGGAGTTTCAAACTGTTCCAGGGCAACTTCCACTTATCCTGAGTGTTCAGAACAATCAACTTGTCGTAGCCAGTGTCGGGAAAATATCCAGATGGAATCTCAACGGAGATTATATTAGTGAATTCACTTATAATCCGCAAAACGGTTTAAATCCCCAATACCTGAGAAATAACAAATTCATCGCCCTTGGTGTAACTCAAGGAGAGGATCAGAAACTATATAGGATCGTTATCCTGTGCAACGAAAAAATGGATCGTATCAAGGAAATTTATCGCGCTGAACACGCTTTTCAAGGTGCTGGAAAAGGGTTGAAAGTAATGGAAAAGAAAGTATTTTCCTATGTTGCAAACGAAGACAGAATATTTCTTCCAGGAAAGGAAGACAACCAGATAGATGCTTATGATTTGGACATGAAATTACTTTTTACCGTATCAGTTCCTCCAGACAACCGCACACTTGATCAGGCATTCAAGGATCGTCTCATGGAAGAAATTACAACCAATCCAAATATAAAAAATCAGCTTGAATTTCTAAAGCCGATCATTTTTCCGGACAAATACCCGGCCATATCCTTTTTTGGAGCGGAAGGGAAAAGACTGTTTATATTCACATGGAACTGGGGCAAGGACACCTTGGAGTATTACAGTTTCGACACCGCCAATGGCAAAGAGCTCGGCAAGCATAATGTTCTGATCAAGTTTCAGGGAGCAGTCAGTCCTTATCCGATTACCTTTAAAAACAACAAAGTCTACCAACTCGTAGAAAATGAAGACGAGGAGTGGGAACTGATCAGCACCCCTCTCCAATAGATCCTCCAAAAGCCGCCGGGCTCATGGACCGTGACAAAGTCCATGGGTCCGGTTTGTTTCTCCACCCGTCTTCTTTCAAACAACATCGAAATTATTGACTTCTCCCCTAACAAGTCCTGATAAAAGTGGACAGCTTTCTTTCCTCTTCATTCACTAATCCCAAATCCCGAATCCCAAGTCCCGTCATCCGGCTCCGGGGGACAGGCCCTTTTTTCAACGCCCGATTATATGCCCGATCATATATGGATGTACAACAGCGCCAGATGGGTACAGCCGAGAGCGAACAATCCGGCCACGACATCGTCGGTCATGATGCCCCATCCGCCGGGGAGATTTTTATCCAGCCAACTGATGGGAAACGGTTTGATGATGTCAAAGGCACGGAAAAAGAAAAAAGAGAGCAACATACCCAGCCAGGTCAGAGGCACGAAAGCCAGGGCGATCAACTGTCCCACGACCTCGTCGATCACCACCGGCCGTGGATCCTTGCGGCCCAGTTCCTTTTCCATGTCCCTGGCAGCAGGCACACCGAAGAAGTAGATTCCTACAGCGGCGACAATGAGAACCCAACCATTGACAGCCCCGATGACCAGAGAAATCAGCCAGACCAGAGCTACAGTTACCAGTGATGCCGCCGTCCCCGGCGCAAAAGGAAAGAACCCAATCAGACCAAAAGTGGCCAGCCAACAATTGACTTTGTTACTCACGTTATTTCTCCTGTCAAAATTTCACAATCGTGCCCTGTAATGCGAATGCTCTTTGGGCTCCAGGACTCATCGTCGAAGGGACAATCCAACTGAGTCAATCCGTCAATCTCCGGAGCCTGCAGAGCGATACGGCCGATTGTCGTGCCGTTGTCCCATGGTCCAAGGGGAAGAAACTCGAAAATCTTCCCATGTAGTGCGTTGAAATGGCGTGAAAGCTGCTCCTCTCCCAATTCCCTCAGACGTTCCTCCCGCTCGTATATCTCCGGTTCATCGATTTTACCGGGCAATCTGAAGGCTTCGGTTCCTTCTTCGTCGGAGTAGGCGAAAGCTCCCACATACTCGATTCCGGCCTCTTTGACAAAGGCAAGCAATTCTTCAAACTCACCTTGAGTCTCTCCGGGAAATCCGGCGATGAAAGAACAGCGGAACACGGCACCAGGCACCATTTTTCGGATCTTTTCCACCAGTGCAAGATTGTCCTTGAACCCTCCACCACGACGCATATTCTTCAGAACAGACGGGCTAACATGCTGGAATGGCAGGTCGAAATATGGCAGCACTCCCGGTCTTTTGAAGCAATCAATCAAGCGGTCATCCACGGCTTCGGGCATCAGGTATAGGGGCCGGATCCAGGGCAGACCCAGTTCAGATACCGCTTCAATCAACTCGGCCAAGGAGACCGGATTGGAAAGATCTCGTCCATAAGCGGTACTGTTCTGAGAAACCAAGTTGACCTCAGTTATTCCCGTCTCTCTGTATCGCAACACTTCAGATAAAATGTCAACCATGGGACGCGAACGGAAAGGACCCCGTATGGAAGGGATGGCACAGAAGCTGCAACCCATGTCGCAACCCTCGGAAATCTTGACGAAGGTAGTATTGGGGGTCAGGGTATGTAGTCGGGGTGTTTCAGCAGTGTGCAGGTACAGGGAATCGTTACGGTATTCAGTTTTACTGCGCCCGGCCAATACCCTGGCCAATCCCGGCAGGTCATTGACACCCCAAACGACATCCAGCTGGGGGTGAAGCTGCTTGACCTCGGAAGCGTATCTCTCCCCAAGGCATCCGAAAACGGCCACACCGGTCAAATCACCAGTAGTCTTTCGTTCGATGGCAGCCAGGATCTCTTCGTTGGATTCCTCTTTGGCATCACGAATGAAAGCGCAAGTATTGATTACCAGCCAATCGGGATCCTCATACTCACTGACAATCTCCACTCCCTCTTCTAACAAAAGACCGGCCAGAATCTCAGTATCGACACTGTTCTTGAAACAACCCAGACTTACAAAACTGATTTTTTTTTGCGGCATGAGGCAAGATTTTATCAGATTACAGGAATAAGAACAAATCTTTACTTTTTATTTCTTTATATCGAAGCATCCAGATGCCAGTCCCTTTTTTCATTTTTCTTTTCCTTCCCCCTTGCATTCTTGTTTCTTCTGTGACATAAATGATGACATACAAGCAGTCC
>CAYMND010000120.1:0-7528 GCA_964391685.1 uncultured Clostridia bacterium
ATCCTGCCGGTCGGTTCCATGTCGCGCCTCTATTCCCCTGAAACCGAGACACCTCGGGGATGGGAATGGAAGCCGTTTCGTTCTGTCATCGGCGTTCTTCCCGAACGGATCTGGAGTGAGCCGGCCCGTGGACTTTCCCTTCTGAATTGGCGGGTATCGACGAAGTTCTGCGGTCGATGCGGTACACCCAACGGTGACAAGACCGACGAAATGGCCAGACTCTGTCCTGCCTGCGGTGTGATCACTTTTCCTCGAATATCTCCGGCGGTCCTCGTGGCAGTTGTCAGAGAAGGGCGCCTGCTCCTGGCTCGCAACTCATTGTTTCGGACCGGTATCTGGAGCCTGATCGCGGGTTTTCTGGAACCCGGGGAGACATTCGAGATGTGCATCTGCCGCGAGGTGAAAGAGGAGGTGTCCGTAGAGGTAAAGCCGGGAAACTACTTGGGGTCACAACCCTGGCCTTTTCCCGATCAGTTGATGGTGGGTTTTTCTGCAGAATGGACTTCCGGGGAACTCCGTCCGGACGGAAAGGAGATAGTCGAGGCGGAATGGTTCGGCCCCCGTGATCTCCCCCAGCTGCCCCTGCCCGGAAGCCTGTCGCGGCGAATCATCGATTCGGTGTCTGCCGGAATCGCATAAGCGAATGAGGTTCTCGGAATCCGTCCGGTGTAGGTTGACAACCGTTCTGCGGAAAGGCATATTGGATCGAGGGAGGTACCGGTATGCGTAGAAACGTCAGATGGTTAACCTGTTTCGGATTCATGTGTTGTTTCTTTCTGCAGTTTTTGATTTTAGGATCCCTGTCTGCAGCCGAAGAGAAAGTCGATCTCGAGGAAATCACCATCGCTCAGCTGAACCGGCACTACAGAGAGGGCAATCTGACTGTGGAACAGGCGGTTTCGTGGTACCTTGAGCGCATCAAATCCATGGATCAGTCCGGACCGAAGTTGAATTCCATCATCACCGTCAATCCGGATGCCCTGGTCATCGCCCGTAAAATGGATCTGGAAATTGCCGCCGGTCGGTGGATCGGTCCGCTGCACGGGGTACCCGTAATACTGAAAGATAACATCGACACCGGAGACCGCATGCCCACCACGGCCGGTTCCAGAGCATTGAAAAACAGTATTGCCAAGGCCGACAGTGCAGTGGCGGAAAAGTTGCGGCGGGCCGGGGCGGTGATCATCGCCAAAGCGAATCTCAGCGAATGGGCCAATTTCCGCTCCAGCTTTTCCTCGAGCGGTTGGAGTGGTGTCGGCTGGCAGACCCGCAACCCGTATGATCTGGATCGAAATCCCTGCGGTTCGAGTTCAGGCTCCGGTGTGGCGGTATCGGCCAACCTTTGTACTGTCGCCGTAGGAACCGAGACCAACGGTTCCATTGTCTGCCCTTCGAACAACAACGGCATTGTGGGGATAAAACCCACTGTCGGTCTGATCAGTCGCCGTGGCATCGTTCCCATTTCCTTCAGTCAGGATACAGCAGGGCCCATGGCCCGCACAGTGGCCGATGCCGCGACCTTGCTTCAGATCCTGGCCGGTGTCGATCCGGCCGATGAAAAGACACTGACTTCTAAGAAGTACATTCCCGATGATTTTCGCTCTTTTCTGAAAAAGGACGGGCTTCGGGGGAAACGAATCGGATTGGTGCGTCCTCTGATGGGGTACCACTATCGGGTGGACGCGCTGATGGACAAGACAGTGGAACGATTGAAGGAAGCCGGTGCCGAAGTGGTCGAAATCGGAGATTTCATCGGCAGGGGATATGAGGACGCCTCCTTTCAGGTGCTTCTCTACGAGTTTAAGGACGGATTGAACCGATATCTGGCGGGACTCGACGAAACCGCTTCGATACAGAGTCTGGCTGAGCTGATCGAGTTCAACAAGAGGGATGGTGTCGAGCTGCGTCATTTCGATCAGAAGCTGCTGGAAACGGCTCAGGCCAAGGGAGACCTGGATTGTGCGGAATATCAGAACGCGCTGGCTGAGATGCTGGCGGCCAGTCGGCAGAATGGTATCGACAAGGTCATGGATGAATTGAAGCTTGATGCCCTGACCGCTCCCACCGGGGCTCCGGCCTGGAAGACCGATCTGGTGAACGGGGATCATTTCATGGGCGACAGTTCGTCACCGGCTGCCATTGCCGGCTATCCCAACATGACCATTCCCATGGGCTGGATTGACGGTCTGCCGGTGGGGATATCCTTTTTCGGCCGGGCCTGGAGCGAAGGAACGTTGATCGAAATCGCCTACAGCGCAGAATGTATTCTTCAGCAGCGCAGGCCACCGGAGTTTCTGGAACGGTAGACGGTGGGTATGACGCATCATGATGGAACCCGACTGCTGTTGCACCGATGATGGAACAGGATTTCATCGGGTTCACCCTGAAGGGGAACGGTCGAATAACGATAACGGAGATACCCAAACCCCGTTTCGAGCGCCCATGGAAAAACCGGGCGTTTCAGGCGGTTCAGCGGAAACTTCCCCGCTTGACCAATGCACTGCTACGGGAATGGGGGCTGGGAAGACTGCAAAACCATCCGGTGATATTGCGGTATCCGGCGGCCATCGGGGAAGACAAGGCCAGAAAAATACTGGGCAAATGGCTGAGCCGTTGTCGTAAACTTCGTTTGCTGTATCTGTTGACAGAGGGGGCACTGCTCCCTCTCACGCCGGTCCTGGCTCTTCTGCCCGGTCCCAATGTCTTCTTTTACCTGCCGGCATTGCTGTTTGTATTTCATCTGAAAAGTTTTCGCAGTCTAACAAAAGAACGTGTCGAAACATACCTGGATAGAATCGATTTTCAGATTTTCAGGATGGGTTTGGAAATAAAAAATGAATGATTTCGAACTGATCGAAAAAACAAAAAATGAATGGGAAGCGGCGTCCGATGCTCTGCTTCAAGTTATTCTGCTCCTCGACAGAGATGGACGGATCATTCGAACCAACCGGGTGATCGAAAGTTGGGGGATCGGTCCAGTCAAAGATGCACCGGGTAAGAAGTTACACGAACTGATACATCCCCGTTGCATGTTGACGGACTGCCTGCTGAAGGAGCTTTGGGATCAGGTCAGAGTGAGGTTGACCAAAGGAGAATCATCCACTGTTTCTTACCATGATTCGATACTCAATCGCTATTTGGATGTTGAACTCAGACCGATATCAGGCTCCAACCATGTTGCGAAGGAGGCATGGGAGTCTTTTTCCATTGTCATTTTCACTGATGTCACTGTGAAGAGGGAAGCCCAGAGTGCGTTGATCAAGTCAGAAGAGAAATTCTCCAAGGCGTTCCACCATAATCCGGCGGCCATGTCCATATCCAGAATGGATGACGGCAATTTTGTGGAGGTCAACCAAACCTTTGAAGAACTGTTTGGCTATAAGAAACAGGAGATTGTTGGGAAAACAAGCCTGGAAATTTCACTTTGGGCGAATCCTGACGATCGTGAGAAGGTCATTGCTCAGGTGCGGCGGAATGGATCGGCACGGAACCTTGAACTGTCTTTTTTTACAAAAAAAGGCGCCAAACTTGAGTGCAGATATTCCGGAGAAGTGATTGAAATCGGGAATGACTGTTTGTTGTTAAGTACAGTTATCGACCTGACTCAAAATAAACTTGCACAGGCAGCATTGGAGATTGAAAAATCCTTCAGTGACGCTGTACTCGATAGTGTCCCCGGCTTGCTCTATCTGTTCGATGAAAGTGGTTACATGATCCGCTGTAATCGAAAAACTGAAGAGTTGACCGGTTATTCAATCGAAGAACTGAAAACAAAACCGATTTTAGACTGGTTGCCAGATATCGGAGATAATCGGAAAATCATTTTTGAAGCAATTCAGAAGGCATTTCGACAGGGGTATGCGGAAACGGAAGCGATTCTGATGTCAAGGGATGGGGTGCCGTTGCTGATGTTTTTGACGGGTGTCCGTATGGAAACCATGGGTAAGGCGTACCTTGTTGGAGTGGGGACCGATATCTCCCAACGTAGACTGGCTGAGGACGCTCTGCGCTATAACCGTAACATGCTGGCCAATATAATCGATACGGTGCCTCTTTCTGTCTACTGGAAGGATAAGGGGTGCCTGTTCCAGGGGTGCAACAAAGTTTTTGCACAGTTGATTGGCGTTGATACACCTGATGTCGTCTCAGGGATTTCTGATTTTGATCTACCATGCACTTTGGAAGAAGCGGAGCGGTATCGTGCCGATGACCTTGATGTTTTAAAACATGGAAAAACCAAGCGACACCATGGAGTTTCTCTACCCACAGCCGATGGCTCCCGGATTATGACCGATGTCACAAAGGTGCCGTTAATCGATGGAAATGGGAATATTTGCGGTTTGCTGGGAGTTATCGAAGATATAACCGAGAGGAAAGACGCAGAAAATCAGATCCGCAGAATGAGTGCTGAATTGAAATCGGTGATCCAGGTTCTTCCCGATCAGTTTTGGAGACTCGATCGGGATGGTAATATCCTCAGCCTGAACTTCGATCAGACTGCTTTGCCTGGGAAATTCATCAGCATCATTTCGGGAAGGAATATTCTTGATCTCCTCCCCTTGCCGGTTAATGAACAGGTTTGTCAGGCTCTGAAACAAGTTCAGGCGACGAAATCATTGGTCAAACTGAAATATGAGATTGAGATCGAGGGGGAAATCCAGATCTTTGAGGCTCGCTTTCTCTCTCTACTGGAAGATCAGATATTTGTGCTCAACCGGAATATTACAGAGCAGGAACGCATGGAATCCATAGCTCAGTCAGTGGACATGATGAACAATTTCGGTTACATTTTTTCTGGGATACGTCATGAAATCGGCAATCCGATTAATTCGATCAAGATGACCGTCTCCGTGCTTAAAAACCAGATTGATCGATATTCCAGGGATATGATTATGGAATATATCGAACGGATACTCAGCGAAGTTTTCAAGGTTGAGTATCTGCTGAAATCTTTAAAAACCTTTAATATGTATGAAAGACAAAATCCAAAACTGATGGGGATCGTTGCCTTTATGGAAGATTTTCTCGGTTTGATCCGGAGTGATTTTGAACGGCGAGGTATTGATGTTGAATGCGAAATCGACCCGAATATCGACAAGGCTTTTTTCGATCCCCGAGCTCTTCAACAGTTGCTGCTCAACCTGGTCAATAACGCGGTTGATGCGGTCCAGGATGAAAGTAAAGGGCAAATTACCATTCGAGTCAAGAGACGGAAAGATCGCATGGAGATTACAGTTGTCGATAATGGTTGCGGTATGAACCTTGTGCAGCGGGACAATCTGTTCCGGCTGTTTTTTACGTCAAAGTCCAATGGGACCGGACTCGGTCTGGTTATTGTCAAGAAACTCCTCAGTCAGATGGATGGCACAATCGATGTGGAGAGCGAAAAAGGAAAGGGGACCACAGTGGTTGTTACCCTGCCTTTGAAGGAGAGTGAATTGCATGAAGAACAAAGCCTCTAAAAAACTCCTGATAATTGACGATGATCGGGTTTTTTGCCGATCACTGGAGGAATATCTAGCCGGGACAGATATCCTGGTGCATAAGACTCATTCGGCACAAGAAGGTATCGAATTCTGTCGTTCAGCTCATGTTGACATCGTTCTGTTGGATGAAAATCTTCCAGATGGTCAAGGACATCTGCTGTGCCCGGATATCATCCGGACCAATGAGGAGATTAAAATTATCTTCATAACGGCGTTTCCGTCGTTCATTCATGCCATTCAGGCCATCAAGGCTGGAGCGTACGATTACCTTTCGAAACCGTTCGATATCGAAGAGCTGCAGTTGGCCATCACACAGGCTGCCCGAACCCTGGATCTCGAGAAGGCCAGTAGTATTGTGACCTATCGGAACGCCAAGGAAAAAAAGCAGTATGTTCCGGTTGGCGATTATGCCGATGGAGGGAAGGTCAGTGAGTTGATTCGCCTCGCCGCCGGTACAAATTCTTCTGTACTGCTTACTGGAGAAACCGGTACGGGGAAAGGTGTGGTTGCACGAGTGGTCCATTTCAACGGGACGAGGAGTGAGGCTCCGTTCATCCCGGTCAATTGTGCGGCAATACCGGAAAACCTGATTGAAGCCGAACTCTTCGGATGTGAGAAGGGAGCCTTCACCGGAGCGGTGTCATCTCGGAAAGGTTTGTTTGAACTGGCGGACGGGGGAACTCTTTTTTTGGATGAGATCGGTGCCATGCCGCTTCATCTGCAGTCCAAGTTGCTCGGAGTTCTGGAAGACGGTCAGGTCAAGCGGCTTGGCGGGCAAGTCTTCATCCCGATCAATGTCCGGATCATCAGCGCCACCAACGCCGACTTGGAAGAGATGATCGTGAGTAAGACCTTTCGTCAGGATCTCTTTTATCGATTGAGTGTGCTGCAGATTCATTTGCCGCCTTTACGGAAGAGAACTGGAGACATTCCGGCTATCTGTCGTCATATCCTGGCACATTCGCATGGTGGTCATGGAGCAGTATTGTCGGATTCCGAGTTGCATGCACTGAGCGGTTATTCCTGGCCAGGGAACATCCGTGAGTTGTCGAACATCCTCGAGCGTTCCCTGCTTCTCCATCGAACAGTTCTACGGCCTTCTGAATTGATTCAAACGAGAAGCAAAGACGGCAATTTTTCTACAGAAATTCTGGGACAAAATGAAAAGTCTCCTGAATCTGAAACAATTCTGACCTTGGAAGAACTCAATCGATTGCATATCCAGAAAGCGCTTTCTTTTTTCGATGGAAACTGGACTCGGACGGCCAAAGCACTTGGGGTTTCCATCTCCACTCTGAAACGTAAAGCTCTTCAGCTGCAATCTGACTGACCTGGTCATTTTCAGTGAGTTCTGTTCATTTTGAATGGTTCATAATAGGTGTATTTTTTTTTGATTCCTCTGGTTATAGAAAAAAAATATTGAGTATCGGCCCTCTGCAGTTTATTGAAAACTTGGTATTTATTTTGCTCTTACCTGGTCAGGGAAAAAATAAGAATGGCAACAATTTTGATTGTAGATGATGACAAGAATTTTTTACTCAGTTTTGTGGATGGTCTGAATGCCCAGGGTGATCAATTTCAGGTTCTGACTGCAGAGAATGGGGGGCAGGCGGTGGATGTGCTGGGTGCCATACCTGTCGACCTGGTGATCACTGATCTCAAGATGCCGGTGATGGACGGCTTTGAATTGCTGGCCAATATGAGCCGCAATTTCCCACGTATACCGGTGATCGTTATCACTGCGTTCGGAACGCCGGAAATCGAAGAGAGGATTCATACTCTGGGCGGTTTTCAGTATTTGGAGAAGCCTTTGGATTTTGAACTGACACTGGAACGAATATACGAAGAACTTGACGCCAAATCGAGCGGTTTTATCCGCGGAGTTTCTTTACCTTCTTTTCTGCAATTGATGGAGATCGAGAAAAAAACCTGCGTGTTGACAGTAACATCCATGGGGCGTAAAGGCAGCCTCTACTTCCACCAGGGAGAGCTGATCGATGCGGAGACGGATGACTTGCAGGGAGAAACGGCGGCGTTCGATA
>CAYMND010000121.1:0-7514 GCA_964391685.1 uncultured Clostridia bacterium
CAGGGCTTCAGCGCCTCCCTTCTTGGTGTTTCCTGAAAAATCGTGGGTGGACGAATTGAGCCGGACTTGGTGTTTCGGATGACCTAGTGGTAGAAACTGCGGTACAAGGTTCTTGTCTGTTTTATAGGAAACAAAAGGGCTCTCTGACTGATGTAATGGCCAGGATTCCGGGGAAATCGGGCTCAACTGGGATTTCTTCATGCTGTATTTGGTCATGCAGAGTTCCTTTGATGTCAGCAGGATTACCGGGGTGCGAAGACGGATGGCGCAGCGGATGGCTTCAGCTGTCAGCGACCAGCTGTCTTCGGTAGATGAAGCTGAGAATACAGGCAGCTCGTATCCACCGGAAACCGCTCCGCGCAGGAGGAGGAGATCTCCATCGGCTCCTGTTGTCGCCGATCCGGTGCTGGGGCCCAGACGTTGTGAAAGGATGATCAGCATCGGTAGTTCCATCATGAAAGCCATGTTGATCGATTCCAGCATCAACGCCAGACCGGGAAAGGAAGTCGCTGTGACCGGAAACTTCCCCATGGAAGAAAAACCGCTCATCCACTGCAGTGTGGTGATCTCGTCCTGTGCCGACAGCATGATGGGAAAACGCTTTCCGGCATAGCTGTACAGCAGGTTTGCCGGAGTAATCGGGTAGCCGATAAACACATCGGCTCCGGCCTGAACGGCCGCCTCGATCATCAACAGCGACGGATCGGTGATAAATAAATGTTCTTTATTCTTCTCTGACATGGATAACCTCGCTGGCATTCAAGGCTTCGATTTTTTCCCGGGAGTAACCCAGCAACTCGGTCAATATGGCCCGGCTGTGCTGGCCGTAATGTGGAGGTGGGGACATTTCCGGGAGACGAATTTCCTGTTCGTGGAAATGAAAAACATTGTTTCGAAAGCCCTGGATTGGATTCTGTCTGTCTGTTTTGCCTTCCAGTATCATTTCCTGGGCCTGGGGAGTAAGGAAAACCTCTTTCATGTTGTTTACCGCTCCGGCCGGGATATATTCTGCTCTCAGTTGTGAAAGAAGCGGGTCCCGGTCAAACATGCCGATCTGTTCCTGCAGTAGGGTCTTGACTTCTTCCCGGTGCCGGACTCGAGCGTGATTTGTCCGATATCGCTCGTCAGAAGCGATTTCCGGCTTTTTCAATATGAAACAGAGTTTTTCGAATTGTTTGTCCGAGCCCACCGCAAGGACAATTTCTTTTTCGTCCGCAGTGGAGAAAATGGTTCCGTAGGGGACAATATTGGGATGATCCGAACCCATTCTCTTCGGAATCTCTCCGCCAACAAGCCAGTTGGCGGCCTGATTGGCCAGGGAGGCGATCCCCGATTGCATCAAGGATACGTCGATGTACTCTCCCTGCCCGGTTCGGTCCCGTTTGATCAGAGCCAGAAGGATGCCTTCCTTGAGCTGGTGAGCGGCCAGAAGATCCATGAGGGCCACCGGGAGCTTTGTCGGAAGCCCGTCCTGTTCCCCATTCATATAGGTAAAACCGCTTTCTCCTTGAATGATGGCATCGTAACCGGCTCGAGGGCTTTCCAGACCGTATCCGGTTATGTGTCCGTAGATGATTCCGGGATTCAGCTGTTTGAGAGAAGAATAATCTGTCCCCAGCTTGACGGCGTCTCCGGGTTTGTAATTTACCAAAACGATATCCGTTTCGGGAATCAAGGCTTTGAGGATTTCTGAGCCTTCCGGACGGCTCAGGTCCAGAGCCAAAGACTCTTTTCCCCAGTTGACGCATGAAAAATATCCAGAAATGTCACTCTTCTTGTCTTCTGTAGGCAACTTCCAGGTGCGGGTCACATCTCCATCGGTGGTGACGTTTTCGATCTTGATCACCCTGGATCCCAGTTCGGCGAGAAAGACCCCCACTGCGGGGCACGCCAGGACGCTGCCGAGTTCCAATACGGTCAGCCCGCTTAACAAGCCGGATGCTTTTTTGTCCATGGAACACTGCTCCTTGTTCGCTGAAACGCGACGTGATGACAGGGCTACGCTTTGGTCTGGGCGCTACCCGTTTTGTGATTCCCGCCAAGTGCCAGAATAATGATGCCGGCCAAAGCGATACCCATTCCGACCAGTTTCTGGGTTGGCGGAATGTGGGCGAAAACCAGAAATTCAAAAAGAGCCACTAGAATGGAATTTGATCCGGTAATGGCGGAAGCCGGGCCTCCGGGACCCTTGGTAACCGCCAGTTTGATGAACAGCATGCCCAGAGCCAGAGAGATGCCGGCCAGACCTGCCCAGAGAATGAGCGACGGTTTTTCCATTCCGGGCAGCTTTCCATATCGGGCAAGACTGAAACTGATGGCCAGAATGCCGCAGGTACCGGCCGAAAGCCAGAGAATTGCAGTGGCTGTGACGGAATTGGTTCCATGGTGACCGGCATACTTGAGCAGGAAATTGGTGATACCGAAGAAAGCCATTGTGGCCAGCCCGAAAAAGAGTCCGCGCAGACTGGTATTTGCACCGTGTCCAAGGGCCATTGCGGCAATTCCGCAGATAATGATGAACATGCCGAGAAGCTGCTGTCGAGACAGCTTTTCGTGCAGAATGAGCCAGGCGCCCAAAGCTACGATCATGGCGTTAGTCGATGTGATGGCCACGATCGGCCCCTTGGATCCGGGATCGCTGGCCAGGCCCAGCTTGAGGGTGAGCATGCCGAGAGATAGCGTGACACCGGCAACGGCGGCAATCCAGGCAAAGCGTTTGGTCGGCAGTCCGCAGAAACCGCGGCGGTTGAGCTTGAAAACCAGTGAAGCAACAACACCGGTCAGCCCCATGGTCGTCCATAAAACAAACGGAGCGCTGACTGAAGTGTTCGGATTGCGTGAGCTCCATTCGAAAATGGCGCCTAAAAGGGAATTGGTGATTCCGAAGCAAAGGAATGAACCCAGAGCGTATCCAACCCAGGAAGGGACAAATGATTTCATGACAAAGACCTCTATATTCGATCAAAATGATCAATTTTGATTTTTTTAAGCTGGCATTATCTGGAAAAATGAGTGACAAGTCAATTGCTGAACCGGAAAAACAGAGGCTTATTCAGAAATTTAACAAATCGACGTTGTTTTTGTTAAACTTTCAACGATTTTGTTTTGTGCCGATTTGAATCGGGCAACGATGAATCGCCCAGTTTTCGTCGTCTTCGCTGGCTTCTGTTCGAAGATAATAAAAAAAGCCCTGGTGAACATCGTAATGCTGTTTGTCTCCCTGCATGGACACCAAAAAGTCGACATCCTGGGCTTGAGGCAGCCGTACCGAACCCAGCATCTTTCCGTCGCAGTCCAGTACGTAGTGCAGTTCCCCTTCCGCGTTTCGATCGTACGTCAGGGCCAGCATGCGTTCTCCTTCCCATTTTAAATGTTTGATCGGCGGAAAGGTTTCGGGGTATTCGAACGTCAACTGACTGAGATAGGCTTTGAGAGCCGCATCTCCCTGTTCTTTCCTCATGCGGTACAGGAAAGGTATTTTCAGATAACGGTCTTTCGCTTCTACCTGGTCATTGTCGTGGACCTTGATGAGAGGGATTTGATGGCTTACTTTCCGGATCGAATTGCCCTGGCTGTCGAAACATTCCAGAGAAAAACCTTCCGGACTCTTTTCCACCCAGACACGATCTTCGGTAACAATAAAGTTCAGGCCGTCGGCGATGGTGTAGACAGATGAACCGAACTGAAAAAATTTCTGCCTGTAGAGTTCCTTGATGGTCTTGCCCTCAGGATCGATCAGGTCAAGAATGAAAAAAGCCCGTCCATCGTCTTCGTAGCGGATGTAATGCGTCAGGCGGTTTTTCCCCAGGGGCAGTGTCTGTAGAACGGTCGGGGGTTTGTGCTCCTCCCTGAGAAAAGTGCCCTCGAGTGAAAAAACAGCCAATTTGGTGCGGCTTTCGGCACGGAGCTCCTTTTCGATAACGGAAACGATGAGTGTACGTGAAGGATCTAATTGAAATTCTCCGGGTCCTTCGCCTTCTTTCCCGATGTGTCCCAGGAACTTCAGGTCAGGCATGTTGTAATGGAAAATCTTGTGTCCTTCAACGACATAAAGGTGTTGCCCGAATACACGGATCATCTGTGGTTTGAGTACTTCCGACAGTTCGCCCAGGCGTTCACCGGAGAGGGTAAAGGAGGAAAAGACAAGGGTCAAAGCCAAAATGAATACATTCTTGTTTTTCATGCTTTTTTTACGTAAAGCGTTGAAGATTGGTTTTTTCGGCGGCACATCGGGAAATCGTATGTTTTGGGGATCAGGTGTGATGTAAAATAAGGGCCGAAATGGGATTGGTCTTGCGCTTCTGGTGTACTATAATGAAGTCCTTTTTACAATGGAGAAAAAGTCAGAATTGAGATGACCAAAGAAAAGCTTGTCAATTTTTTTGAGAATTTGTGTGTCGTTCTGGTTGAACCCCGCAATGCCGGCAACATCGGTTCGGTAACTCGGGCCATGAAGAACATGGGGATCAACCACCTGCGTCTGGTCAACCCCGTGCCCTATCGCGACGTGCCGGAGCAGAGAATGCTGGGGTACCGTTCCCAGGAAATTGTCGAGGCGAGCGAGGAGTTTTCTTCTCTGGCCGATGCCCTGTCCGATGTTCAGTACACGTTGTTGGCAACGGCCAAGTCCGGAACGTGGAAACAGGATTTTTTCACTCCGAGTGAGGCGGCGGAACAGGTTGCCAGGAGAATGCAGGGTGAAAAAATCGCGTTGGTGTTCGGACGGGAGGACCGAGGGGTTACCGTGGATGAAAGCCAGTTGGCCAACGCCTGTATCCATATCCCCTCTGCCGTATATTATCCTTCACTCAACCTGTCACAGGCCGTGATGGTGGTTGTCTATGAAATCTATAAGGCGGCCGGGGTAAACAAAAAAGTCCCGGCATCGGAGAAACGAGCCACCCAGGTTATGTATGACCGCATCTTCAGCAATATCTGGCAATTGATGAAATCACTCGATTTTACCGAGGACGAGAAGGGATTGTTTTACCGTTCGCTGCGTCGGGCGCTCAACCGTACCGATTGGGCCCGGTCGGATATCGCTGTATTTGATCGACTGTGCAAGCAGGTGCGCTGGTATACGGGCAAAGAAGCCCCGGAGGATATCTGATCATGCTGAAAGTCTACAACACGCTGAGCAATCGAATCGAGAATTTTGTACCGATAAACGGTAAGAAAGTCGGTCTGTATACTTGCGGTCCCACGGTATACGATTACGCCCATATCGGGAACTTCCGTTCATATCTTGCAGAGGATCTCATCAAGAGGTATCTGGCATACCGCGGCTATCAGGTGGTTCACGTCATGAACATCACCGACATCGACGACAAGACCATCCGAAAATCCATTGACGCCTGCATCCCTTTGACTGAAGTCACCAAACCGTATATCGATTCTTTTTTTACCGATCTGAAGGCATTGAATGTCCTGCCGGCCGATCATTACCCCCGGGCGACCCAGTTCATTCCCCAGATGGTTGATATCATCACTCGATTGGAGGCGAGAGGGCACGCCTATCAGCGAGACGGTTCAGTCTATTTCCGCATTTCCAGTTTTCCCGAATACGGAAGGCTGGCCAATATCAATCCGGATCAGCTGCAGATCGGGACCAGTGTGGATTCCGATGAATATGACAAAGAGAGTGTGCAGGATTTTGTTCTATGGAAAGGATATCGGGAGGGTGAACCCTTCTGGGAATCACCGTTCGGTCCCGGCCGCCCGGGTTGGCATATCGAATGCTCGGCCATGAGCGCCGAGTTCCTTGGTGATTATTTCGATATCCATATGGGGGGGGTGGATAATATCTTTCCGCACCACGAGAATGAAATCGCCCAGTCTCAATGTGCTTCGGGGAAGCCGTTCGTTAAATATTGGCTGCACTGTCAACACCTGATCGTCGATGGTCAGAAGATGTCGAAGTCATTGGGGAACTTCTATACGGTCCGGGAGCTTCTCGACCGGAATATCGATCCTGCGGCCCTGAGGTACCTGCTGATCACCACGCATTACCGGAAACTGCTCAACTTCAGCTTCTCCGGTCTCGAACAAGCGGTTCAGGCGCTCAAGCGCATCCGAGACTTCCTTTTTGTTCTGGATGGCCACAGGCCAAAGGCCGGTGCCGGTGATCAGGCTCTGGATCTGGTTGAAGCCTGCCGATCTGGATTCTGCTCGGCCATGGACGACGACTTCAACATTTCCGGAGGCATGGCCGCTCTGTTTGACCTGATCAGTGCAGCTCATGGCCGAATGAATGGTTTCAGCGAGGAAGGTCTTCAAAATATACGGACCGTACTGAACGAACTGGACAGCGTTCTCGGGGTGCTGCCTTCGGAAACCGGTGCAGGGCAAACACTGGAAAGCGAGATAGAGGATCTGATCCGGAAAAGAAACGAGGCCAGAAGAGACAAGGATTTTCCGATGGCCGATGCCATTCGAAACGATCTGAAGAGCCGGGGTATCATCCTGATCGATACGCCAGATGGAGTGAAATGGAAACGGGAGTGAACCTTCACTCTATCGACAGTGTCTATATTCACATTCCGTTTTGTGATCATTTCTGTTCGTACTGCCATTTTGTCAAGGTTCCCTATGGCCGCTTTAATCTGGACGACTACGTTTTGGCCCTGACAAAGGAGATCGGATACCGACTGAAGAACAATTCCGAACCTTTGCGGACAGTGTATATAGGGGGCGGTACACCTTCGCTTCTGGGAAGACGTCAACTGGAGAAGATCGTCATCGCCTTGAACAGCCGAAGGCATGTGACTTCAAGTACCGAATTCACCATGGAAGTCAATCCCGGTCATGTGAGTCGGGAAACGGCGGTTATGTGGCGCAGCTTCGGCGTCAATCGCCTGAGTATCGGAGTTCAGTCTTTCTGTGATGACGAGTTGACCCGTCTGGGACGGGACCATTGCGCCGGACAGGCAGAAGAAGCTGTAAGAAATGCTTTTGATGGGGGATTCAATCGCTTGTCGATCGATATCCTGGCGGCGGTGAAAGGGCAGTCTTGGGCCGTCCTGAAACGGTCATTGGGCAAAGCCGTGTCATTGCCGATCGATCACCTTTCACTTTATTTGATCGAAAAACCGGGAATGTCCGAAACTTGTGATAAAAAAGTGTCCGATCTCTACTTTTCGGCCTGCAGTTTTCTGAAACAGGCCGGAATGAGGCAGTACGAAATATCGAACTTTTCCCGGCCAGGAGGGCAGAGCCGTCACAACCGGTTGTATTGGAGGAACGGCTCATATTATGGCTTCGGTGCCGCCGCGAGCGGTTTTGACGGCAAATGTGAATACCGGAACGAAGCCTCGATCTCCGGGTATCTGAGCCGGGCGGGATCAGTCGGAAGCGCTGTTGTACGAAGAGAAAGCCCAGATCCGGTGACCCGACGGCTGGTCACCGGACTCAGGATGAGAGCCGGCATTCCGTTTTCTGCCTTTGAGAAGGTACATGACATTGCTCTCCGATTGCTCTCCGATGGTCTGCTCGAATGCCGCATGAACCGCATTCGT
>CAYMND010000122.1:0-7491 GCA_964391685.1 uncultured Clostridia bacterium
CGTCAGGGGGACATGGTTTTCCCGGTGACCGATCTGCTGGCCAGAGCGCAACGGCAGTTCGATATCGCCCAGATCCTGCTGGAGGAAAATCTCGATGCCCTGATTGCCCGGGGGGTGCTGATTCGAGTGGATCGTCCTTTCGACGGTGTATGCCGACCGGAATGCTACTGGGCCGAGAAAACCATTGCTCAGCGGCTGGTGGCTTTGATGGTGCATCCTTCGCTGGTAAGGGGCAGAGCGGGTAGCCAAAGAAGTGTTGAACGGCATCTCACCGGAAATCAGGCTCACGCGGTGGCCATGGCTTTCGAATCTCCGGTCCTGATTATAACCGGTGGGCCGGGAACCGGAAAAACGACCATCATCAAAGAAATTGTCCTTGGCTGTATGGATCGGGATCTGGCTGTAGCCGTTGTCGCCCCCACGGGACGGGCGGCGAAACGGATAGAGGAGTCCAGCGGTTATGCGGCCTCGACAATCCATCGACTGCTCAAAATCGACCCGGAATCGGGAAGGTTTGTGCATCACGAAGGCAACCCGCTCGATTTTGAAATGGTGGTTATCGATGAATTCTCCATGGTCGATGCCTTTCTCTTCGCCGCCCTGCTCAAAGCGGTCCGACCCGGAGCCCATATGGTGCTCATTGGAGACAAGGATCAGCTGCCTTCGGTGGGCCCCGGCAATGTCATCCGCGATCTGATCGGCAGCGCCGTGATTCCGATCTCCTTTCTCACCCATAATTTCCGTCAGGAGGAGGCCGCCCCCTTGCTCTATCTGGCCGATTGCATCCAGGCCGGCCGGGAGGATCTGTTCCTCAGAGCCTGCCGCAGGGAGCACGAGCAGTTCAGCTTTTTCCGTGCCGATTCGGAAACCCGGGCCCAGGAGATTGTTCTGGCGCAGATGGAATCCCTGTCGGATCGCATCCCGGTGGGTTCACTGGAATACCAGGTGCTCAGCCCCATGTACCGGGGGGAAGCGGGGGTGGAAATGCTGAACCGCCTGATCCAGAATCGCTTCAATCCCCGGGAGTTGGTCTGCGAAACATCGGCAAGGCAATACCGGCTCGGCGATCGAGTCATGCAACTGCGCAACAACTACCAGCTGGAAATCTTCAACGGCGAGCAGGGAAATGTTTGCGGGTACGATGAACAGCGGAAAATGCTGAAAATCGATTTCGGAGAACGTACGGTTGAACTGTCCCGAGATCAGATCGACGATATCGTTCTATCCTACGCATCCACCGTACACAAGGCACAGGGTGCCGAGTTTCAGGAAATCATTCTTTGCCTTCTGCCTCAGTACGGCATCATGTTGAACCGTGAATTGTTCTACACCGCCTTGACCCGGGCACGACGACGGGTGGTCCTGGTGGGCAGTGAGGAGGCTTTGGCTCAGGCAATCCGTCAGACCATGCCGCAATTGCGCAAGACCCTGCTGCCGGTTCGTTTGAAGGAAGCCGGAGAAACTTCGGCAGAAAAAGATTGAAAAAAAAGAAAAATTCTTTACAATGATTTCAAGAGGGCAGGGCGATGGTGTTACCGGTTCCGCTTACCGGGCAGGAGAATGTTGTCCGGGCTTATTCCGCATCGATCGTTCCCGTTGGGGAACTGGGAGTCGTCCGGACCGATTCGCAATCCGGTCTGCCGACCCGCAACCCGCAGCCTTTTCTGATCTCTTTTGCCGGGAGTGAAGTCAACCGGGAATGGCCGGACACCCCGGCACGGATCCGAAACGAAAGAGGAACCCACCGGGAAGTTCAAGGACAGGAAGCCTATCGGCAGGCTGCAACCGCCTACCGGTTCTCTTCCACTGCAGACCATCTGGGACGAAACGTTGATCTTTACGCCTGATTGCAGGGCAGTTTCAGCAGGAAACGGGTCTTCCCCGGGCTGCCGGACAGGAGGGAAATCTCGCCGTTCATTGCCAGCATCAGTTTCCGTACCAGAGCCAGCCCCATTCCGCTGCCTTTTTCCCGGGTGGTGAAGAAGGGAAACCAGATTTTTTCCGTCAGCTCCGGGGGGATTCCCTGTCCGTTGTCGGTCAAAGTCATTTCCATGAAACGCTTGTCCCGGCGGTAGCTGCAACTGATCCGTGTGGCTCCTGCCTGAGCGGCGTTGCGGAAAAGGTTGTCGAAAATATTGCGCAGGAGCCGGGAATCGGCAAGAGACTCCGAAATCTCCTGGTTTTGCTGCTCGATTTCAAGGTTGTGAGCGGAACAAAGTTCTTCGGCCAGTTCGCTGAGCCGGCACGGCAGCTGCAGCGGAGGCTCGGCGGGCCTCGAAAATCCAAGAAAGCGTTCCATCATGTCGGTTAGAAATCGGATCTCCTCGTTGATCATGCTGATCTTGGATTCGTTGCCTTTCAGGGTCTTGGTGTAGCCGTAGATGACCCCCAGGGAATTGCGAACCTCGTGGGAAAGGTAGGCTGCCATTTCACCGAGTTGCAGGATGCTCTTCTTTTCCATATCCAGCTTGCGGCTTTCCAGTATTCCGGTGACGTCCTCGATGGTGACCAGAAGGCCCTGATGGGGAAGTTTGACGATGCTGCAACTCAGAACCAGATTGCCGGTGGAGACCTCCAAGGTCCGGTCCGTCGCCTCGGAGTTTCGGACAAAGTCGAGGAGTTCCGGATAATCCGACAGGGCCTCGTCAAACGTGTGGTTGACGACCGATGCGTAGCTCTTCTGGAAGATTTGCTCGGCCTTTCTGTTGAAGGTGCCGATGCGGTTGCCTTTCCCCAAAGTGATGACTGCGAAGTGAACCTGGCTGAGAATCAGGCTGGTCACGCTTTCCTTGGTTTCCGCAGTCTGTCTGACACTGTTGACCTCCCGCTGCATCTTGAGTTCGTTGCCTTTCAGATTCAGCAGGTAGTTCTGGAGCGGATCGATGGGGATGGGGGCCGGTGAGCTGGATTTACCCTTGCGTATCTGGACGATGAGAGAAGCGGCGGTCGCCAGCAGCAAAAGTCCGCTGATGACGATGATCCCCGTACTGACGGACTGGATGGTACGGATTGCCTTGAGGGAATTCGACTCCAAAGGAACGGTCAGGCTGATTCTGGGACCGGTTGGAATCTGGCTGCGGATGATCAGTGTCGCGGGGACGTTCTCGTTCTGCTCCTCCTCTCCGGGGGCGCTTCGGGTGACGGAGACGTTGCTGAACATCGGATTGTTCTTCAGGGAAGCCAGGGCGTTTTGCGGAGATTGTCCGGCCATGGTCACAAGATCTCTCGCCTGTTCCCTGATGCGGTTTTTTTCCATCTTGCCCAGTTGGATGAACAGGTGGTTTAAATTGTAGAATAGAAACAGGGCGACGATTTCAATGAACAGAAGAAAAAGGAGAGTCGTTTTTCGCAAGTTTTCCCCCGATTACATATAAAGGTGACGGCTGAGAAAGAAGAGAATGGGCTCCGAGCAGAGGAGAGAAACGACGGCACCTGCAGACAGAAAGGTGCCGAACGGGAGGGCCATCTGCAGGTTCTTTCCCCGGAAGATGATCAGAAACAGACCCACCAGCAACCCCAGCACAGAGGAAACCAGAACGGTTACGATCAGTTTTTCCGGTCCCAGGAAGGCTCCCAGCAGAACCATCATCTTGACGTCTCCGAAGCCGAGCCCTTCGATTTTTCGCACTTTGAGATAGAAGAAAAACAGGGCGGTCAGGGTCAGTGCTCCCCCGATGGCAGAAAGGAAGGCGGGTAGCGGGTCGAGGAAGGGATTGACGAAGGAGTACAGCAGAAATAGAACGCCGCCGCCGAGGGTCAGCTCGTCCGGCAGGATCATGTGTTCCAGGTCGATGAGGGCCAGAGCGAGGAGCAGCAGCAGGAATACGGCTGTCATGGCAGCGTGCAGGCTGAGACCGTAGGCCGTACCGGAATACCAGAAGGCGCATCCGGCGGCGGCCTCCACCAAGGGGTAGCGGATGGAGATGGGATTGTGGCAGCCGGGGCACCGTCCCCGGAGAAACAGGAAACTCAGAATGGGGATGTTCTCCCACGGGCGAATGTTCCGTTTGCATTTCGGACAGCGGGAACCCGGGCGGACCAGGCTTTCCCCGCGGGGCAGACGGTGAATGACCACGTTGAGGAAACTTCCCCAGATCAGGCCGAATAGAATCAGGAATATTTTTTCCATCCGGATTTCTGGTTGGGGAGCAATTGTCCCGTCTCGGAATTGTACTGGTATACAGCGCCCTTGTAATCAACCGGAGGGGCGCTGAGGAGGCGGTTGTTGATCAGTTCGTCGAAATTCTTCGGCAGCCGGCCTCGGAGTTGCCGGAATCGTTCAATGATTTCGGTGAAAACCTTGCGGTCTCTTTCGTACTGGATATCGTAGAGGTGCATTTCGGCGGATCTTCTAATGCTGTCGTGAGGGGAGGTCCGTTTGAGTTCCGAGAACAACTCCCAGGCTTTGTCCAGATCATCCTGTTCGTATACGTAATGCGCATACAGGTTCATAACTCCGGGAAGGGCGTTCGGGCGTTTGGCAGCCCGTTCCTGGTAGTGGGCGGCCAGGGCGAAATCCTTGAGCATGGTGGCGGCAAAGTATCCGGCCCAGAAATCGTAGATGTAATCGTTCTGGAAATGGTCGGCTCCTCTTTCGAGCAGTTCGATGGCTTCCCGTATTTTCCCGGCTTCCCGGGCCATGATGACGCTGCCGGTTTGATAAAAATCTGGATTGTCCGGGCTGAGGCTGATGATGGTGTCGAAAACCGGTACGATATTGTCCCAGCGATTGCTGTAATAGGTGGTGGAATAAAACTGGATGGACCAAAGAAAGAGCAGCTCGGCCACGGTGTCGTGAAAACCCAGTGAAGCGACTTTGAGTACTGTGGCCTTGGGCAGGTTGACCATTACCTGACGCGGTTTGAAGTAGGCGGCCTGGTCGTCGTGACGGGATTGCAGAAAGGCTGCGCAGGCCAGCAGCAGCACAACGGAAGCTGCGGCCAGGATCCGCTTCACTTGAACTCCCTCCGGGAGAAGATGAACAGGGAAAGCAGCAGCAGAGCGGCGGTATAGGTCAGGGCGTAAAGAGCATTCATGGCGACGGTGCCCGATGAGATGGGGTTTTGCAATACCACATCACTCTTCATGTTGAACTTTTCCAGGTTGGGCAGCAGGTAATAGATGATTTTGATGAGAAATGCCGAAACCGGGTCCTTGATCAATCCTTTGAACTGGTTGTAGGTCCAGAGGATGTGCCCGATGACGTATAGGGTGATGGTGAAGATGGTGGCCAGTATGGGGGAGGTGAAGGAAGAGAAAAGCAGTGAAACGGCCACTATGATAGCCAGTTCGCAGAAGAGCATGATGAAGAAGTAGAGCAGCTGCTGGGTCAGGGGGGCCTTGACCAGCAGCAGGAAGAGGATGAAAAGAGCGCCCATGCCCAGCAGGGCGACGAACAGGGTGATCATCAGTCCGGTGAATTTACCGAAGATAAAATGGGAGCGGCGCAACGGTTTGCTGAGGATGTTGTAGATGGTTCGTTTGTCGATTTCCTTGAATACCAGATTGATGCCAGTGAAGATGGCGATGAGGGTGATGAAGATCTGGATGGCTGAAAGGCCGAGCTCCAGGGTCACCCGGGCTTCGTTGCCAACGGTCAGCATGCTGATGAACTTGGCGTTGACGGCGAAGAGCACCCCCATGAAGAAGAGTAGATAGAACACCTTGCTTCGGGCGGCCTCTTTGAAGGTGTTGATGGCCAGAGTGATGATTTTCATTTCCCCAGTTCCTCCAGGAAAAGATCTTCGAGGTTTTTTTTCTGCGGTATAACCGACACGATTTCGGCGTTGTGGGTGACCAGGCGTTCGATGGCCTGTTTCTTATGGGATTCTTCCGTTTTCATGATGAAACCGTCCTGAGTCTGCACGACATTCCGCTGCAGTCCGGGAATCAGGTCCGGTTGTGGATGGCGGAAGACGATTTCGATGTTTTGGATGGTGTCTCTCAGCATGTCCTTCAGGGCGCCGATTCGACGGATGTTTCCGTTGAGCATGATGGCCACACGATCACAGATCAGTTCCATATCCTGGATGATGTGAGAGGAGAAAAAGACGGATTTTCCTTCGGTACGCAGATCGGTGATGATGTCCCGCAGCTCCTTTCGCCCGACGGGATCCAGACCGGAGAACGGCTCATCCAGAATGACCAGATCCGGATCGTGAATCAGGGCGTGGGCCAGACCGATGCGCTGGATCATTCCCTTGGAGAATTTCCGCATTTTGATGTCACTGCGGTTGGCCATGCCCACGCGGTGCAGAAGGGCTTCAATTCGTTTTTCTCTCTCTCCGGTCTTGACTCCGCACAACTGAGCGCTGAAGCGCAGGAATTCCCTTCCGGTCAAATATTCGTAAAAATAAGGATGCTCGGGAAGAAAACCCAGCCGCTGCCGACTGTTCTGAGAGTCCGAAGGCTGATCGAAAATGGAAATCTCTCCGCTGTCCTTCCGCAGCAGTCCGATGATGCATTTCATTGTAGTGGTTTTCCCGGCTCCGTTGGGGCCCAGGAAACCGAAAATTTCTCCGGCGTTCATGGAGAAAGTGACCGAATTCAAAATGGGAATACGGCGACGGGTCATGTTGCTGCGAAACGATTTGTTTAGGTTTTCCACTCGAAGAGGGGACAGGTTTACAGCTTGATCCATAAAAACCTCACCATGAATAAAATTGTAGCGAGCAGAAGAACAAGATTCAAGTCCCGGTGCCGACCGTTGACGAGTTTGATTATTGTATAACTGATGAAGCCGAGTGCCAGTCCGTCGGCGATGCTGTAGGTCAGGGGGATGCCGACGACCGTAAGAATCGCCGGGAAATAATCGGTGATATCGCTCCAGTTTATATGAATGAGTCCTCGCAACATCTGAAGCCCCACCAGTATCAGGATTGGGGCGGTAATGGGGTACAGAGTCAACCCACTGTCGGGTGTTGCCGGACAACCGGCACCCACCATGGCCACCAGGGGAGAGAAAAAAAGTGCGACGAAGAAGAGCAGTCCGGTGGTACAGGCGGACAGACCGGTTCTCGCTCCGGCCCGAACGCCGCTTGCACTTTCGATATAGCTGGTCACTGTAGATGTCCCGAGTGAAGCGCCGACGAGAGTCCCGACAGCGTCGGCCATGAAGGCCCTGTTGGCTTTCGGAAGTTTGTCTTCTTTCCAGAGACCGGCTTCGTGGCTGACGCCGAGCAGGGTCCCTACGGTATCGAAAAGATCCATGATGAAGAAGACAACCGTGACGGCAATGAGCTGAGGCGAGAAGATGCCTTTCAGGGAGAATTTCCATAGTGTCGGATCTAGAGAGGGGGGCGGCGCCGTCAATCCCTGCCACCGGCTCAAACCGAACAGGACGGCTAGAAGGGTAGAGCTGAGAAGGCCCAGAAGCATGGCGCTTCTGACACCTCTGGCGATAAGAAACAGGCTGATGAACAATCCGGCCAGGGTGAGCAGGGCGGCTGGATGTGTCAGATCTCCCAGGCGCAGGGCGCCGCTGGCATACTG
>CAYMND010000123.1:0-7479 GCA_964391685.1 uncultured Clostridia bacterium
GCCGGTGGACAGGAAGAGCGCCGGTGGACGTTGTGGACGGAAGACAGTTGTGGACACAGTGGACGTTGTGGACGGCGCTTCTTTAGTAGTAACCAGTAACCAGTAACCAGTAACTAGTAAAATAGTAATATCAAGTGGCCCCGTCCACAACGTCCACCCTGTCCAAAATGTCCACTGTGTCCACAATCTTCAGGGCCCCGTCCACCCTGTCCACTCTTCCCAGGCCTTCCCCCCATAAAAAAAAGGGCACGGCAAGTGCTGCCGTGCCCTTTTTAGGCTATCTTCTGCTGAACTTCAGTCCAACTTGAACAACGCGTCATCCAAGGCCGGATTCACTTCCACCTGGGTGACCTTCGATTCCATGAAGGGCTTGCCTTCGAACTCGATGCGGATGGTATGGGCGAAGGGAATCCCCTTGACCGTGCGGTAATCGCCGTAGACGGTACGTCCCGGCTTCTTGCCCTGCCCCATCATATCCATCAGTCTTTCCTCGGCCATCAGCAGACCGGTTTTCTGGTTCACGAAGAGCTTCTTCCAGTTCGAGCCTTCTTCATCCCGCACCAACAGAACATTCACCGGCTGATCGTCTATGGCATCCTCTTTCATGAACTGGATCCGGAAAGTATCGCTTTTGGTCAGCAAATCGTAGAAACCGGCGAAGCGGTTCTCGTTGATCTCTTTTGCGGGAAGAACCTTCTTCTGTCCCATCTGGCTCATATAACCGCCTTCGGGAGTGGATACGGTGACAATCTTCATCCCCATGAACTCCATCTCCTGGTGGCTGTAATCGGGGTAACGGGTGGTGTCGATCATTTTCATCTGCATCTGCCCCTGAGGCGTGGTGATGGTGACATCCATGGTGCTGCGGCTGCTTTTCAGAACCTTGGTGTAGTTCTTGTAACCCGCGGCAACCGCCGATTTCCAGATCTCCTGCCCTTTGGCCAGACTTTCCGGAGTGATCTCGGGGAATTTTTCCTTCAGGGGAGGAGGCGGAATGGTGATATCCAGTTTCTTGACCGGAGCCCAGGCGTCAAGCTTCTCATCGAGATCCGCCTCTTTGCCCAGCACCACGATCATCATTTTTTCGGGATGCAGGTACTGTTCGGCGATCCGCTGGATCTCTTCGGCAGTCACCGCTTTCACCCGGGCGACGAACTTGTCGTCCACATCCAGCGGCAGGCCGTAAAACTCCTGACTCATCCGCCGGTTCAGAATTTTCTCCGGTGAAGAAAATTTGAACACGTTGGAATTGAGCAGGTAATCCTTGGCGTCCTTGAGTTCCTGAGGTGTTACCAGTTCCTTGCGGATGCGCTGCATCTCGTCCAGCATGGCTCGGACGGCCTTGAAGGTGGAACCGCTTTTGGTGAAGGTGTTGAAAGAGGTCAGCCCGGGGTAACCGAAATTGCGGTCGATACCGCCGCCGACGCCGTACGTCAGCCCTTCCTTGGTACGCACCCGGGTGAATAGACGGGAATCGAAGCCCTGGGAGAATATGGTGTTGAATACCGATACTGCGGCGGCCTCGTCGGCTTTCCACACATCACCCAGATAACCCATGCAGATATAACTCTGGGTCAGATCGGATTTTTCGATAAACGCCAGGTGAATGCCGTCGGCACTCTGGATCTTATTCGGAAAAGTCGGCACGGAGGCCTTGACCTGCCAATCGCCGAAATATTTCTCGAACACACCCTTGACCTCGGCCAGTTCCATGGGGCCGGAGTACCCGACCAGCATGTTGTCCGGTGCGAAGAACCGGTTATGAAATTCCGCCAGATCCTTGCGCTCGATATTGTCGAGATGAGCGTATTCCATCACCGCTCCGGCGGTGAAATCCGGTCCGTAGACCAACCGGGTGAATTCCCTCTGGGCAATGGGGGACGGTTCATCGTTGCGACGGGAGATCCCGCCGGACATCCGGGTCTTCATCTCGTTCATCTTTTCGGGATCGAATCGGGGCAAACGCAGCATTTCGGCCATCAGGGCCACCGCCTGGTCGAAATCTTCGCTCAGTGCACTGCAGCTGACCTGAATCGAATCCGGAGTATTGAAGATTCCGATGGAAATCCCTTTCGATTCCAGCAGCAGGTCCATTTCGTCCGGATTGTGCTTTTCCGTACCTCCGATCCTCATGGTCTGAGCCATGAGCCCCATCAGACCGATACGATCGACGGGATCGTAGACATCTCCACCCTTCAACCAGATGGTCAGCTGAAACATGGGCAGCTTGTCTTCCTTGATCAGCCGCAACTTGAGACCGTTGTCCAATTCGGCCTTCTCCAGTACCGGCAGGTTGAACGACCGCATTTCCGGGTATTTCAACTTGTGAATGCCCGCCTGACCGGGCAGAACCATCCCCAGTATTCCCAGCATCAGCAGAATGGAAAGTGCGACGCGCTTCATTTCTTCTCTCCTTTCTTTTCGATACGGGCGACCACCCTCTGATCGTCCGCCAGATAGGTCTTCACCAGTTCCTGGATATCTCCGGCACTGATGCTGTCGATCCGGTCGTATTCCTCAAAGACTTTCTGCCAAGAGCCTTTGACCACCTCGGCGTTCAGCAGCGTCAGCAGAAGCCCCTGATCGTTGCCCATCGTCCCCATCAACTGCACTTTGAGTCTCTTTCTGGCAGATTCCATCTCTTCATTGGAAACCGGTTCCTCTCTGAGCCTGGCCACCTCTTCGTCAACCGCGGCCAGAAGATCCGTGGTACTGAAACCGGCGTTGGGCAGAGCCAGCAGCAGGTAGAGGCAGGGATACTTGTTCCCGGGATAACCGGCGAAAGAAAAAAGCCCCAGGGCTTTTTTTTCGCTGACCACGAGTCGCTTCTGAAGCCGAGAAGTTCGACCGCTGGTGAAGATCTCGTTCAGCAGGGAGAATTTCAGAAAATCTTCACTCCGACTGCCGGGAATCCGGTAGCCCAGAACCAGCCAGGGTTGAGTCTCGTCGTAAATGGTGAGGGTTTTTTCGCCCCGCTGTGGCGGCTCTACCGTCGTCACTCTGGGATTGCGTTTGCCACTCGGAATCTTGGAAAAATATTTCTCGGCCATCTTCTTCAGCTGGGCCGGAGTCACATCGCCGGAGACACCGATGACCATGTTACCGGCATGATAGTTTTTGCGGAAGTAATTCTCCACATCCTGTCGGGAAATGGCCTCGATATTGCTCATCGGTCCGATGACACTCATATGATAGGGATGATCTCTGAAGGCCATGGCCTGCATTTCCTCGAGCAGACGGCCGACTGGAGAGTTGTCGGTACGCACCCGTCGCTCCTCCCGAATGACTTCCCGCTCCTTGTAGAATTCCCTGAACACCGGATCGGTGAAGCGCGACGACTCCAGGTAAGCCCACAGTTCGAGGCGGTTTGACGGCAGACTGAAGAAATACATGGTCTGGTCGGCGCTGGTTCCTGCATTGAGACCGACGCCACCCTCCCGCTTCAGGATGCTGTCTATTTCATTGGTCTTGACCAGCTTCGACGCTTCATCGGCCAGCCCTTTCAACTCCTCATCGAGTTTTTTGATCTTTTCTTCATCCGGAGAAAACTGAGCTCTTTCCATTCTGATCTGTTCAAACAGGGAGTCCATCCTGGCGAACAGTTTGCGCTCGGCCTTGATATCGGTGGCACCGATTTCGCTGGTCCCCTTGAAGGCCATGTGTTCCAGAACATGGGAAATGCCCCAGATACCGATTCGTTCATCGCTTCCGCCTGCGTTGACGTAGGTGCAGAAACTGGCGATGGGCATCGCATGATCCTCCAGCAGTATGAATTTCAATCCGTTGTCCAGGGTGATTTCACTCACCCGATTCTTGATATTGGCGAAATCCGAGGCCGCCGTCAGAGACGAAAGCGCCAGAATCGCAGCCAGTATCAGGCACGATCTCTTCATCATGAATAACCTCCTTGAAAATTGAGCGGACCAGAAAAAATCGGCTCGATCCCCTCGTATATCATGTGAAAAAGATTATACGACAAAAAAAGGGCTCTGGTTTATTTCCATACCCAAATATCGTTGTTTCAACCTGAACATTGTCCTTTTTGTACCGTACAGAATCATGTGAAATCTTCTTGAATTCCAAGGACAAAAGGGACAAGGGACGTAAAGGACAAAGGGCGGGCTTCATGGAGGGCGGAAGAGGCGTTGCACATAATATGATACAATAATGCCCATGGACCGAGTCTGCGTCATTGTCAACCCTGTGTCTGCCAGAGGTGAGACCGCCCGACGCTGGCCCTGGATTCAGCGTATCCTACGGGACCAGTTTCATGAGTTCCGCCACCATTTCACCGAAAAACCCAGCCAGGCCGTCACCCTGACCCGGGAATCCCTGCGAGACGGATACGACCTGATCCTCGGAGTCGGCGGCGACGGTACATTCAGTGAAATCAGCAACGGTTTCTTTGACGGGGAAAACCGCCCCATCAACCCGGAAGCCGCCCTGGGCATCATTCCGTCCGGTACCGGATCGGACCTCATCCGTTCGTTGAAAATACCCAGAGATTTCCGTCGCTCGGTGGAACAGATCCGGCAATCCGGTGTCCGCACCCTGGACCTCGGTTTCTGCCGTTTCACCGGTAACGATGGGAGGATTCAACACCGCTACTTCATCAACATCGCCGACATCGGTCTGGGAGCCGAAGTCATCCATCACCTGTCCAGGGTTCCTCCACAGAAACGGGGAACATTCACCTACTATTCCGGGTTGATATCCTGCCTGCGTCACCTTCGAAGCTACCGGCTGGATATCACCACCGATTCGGATCCGATCTCCTGCAGCGGCGATTACATCATCGCCGCCGTGGCCAACGGTTCGGTATTCGGCGGCGGCATGAAGATCGCCACCCGGGCCCGACTCGACGACGGTCTCTTCGATCTGGTGACGGTGGCGGAAATGGCTCCCTGGCAGGTGGTGGCCAATACGCCCCGCCTTTACAGTGGGCATATTGACAGTCATTCCAAAGTTGCAACCACCCGAGCCCGGCGGATTTCCATCACCAGTCCCTCCCCCTGCCCGCTGGAAATGGATGGTGAAGCGGTCGGCTTCCTGCCGGTTGAGTTCACTCTGCTGCCGAGGGCCGTCAGGCTTAGGGGATGAACTCCCACCGGTTCTTTCACAGCAGACCGGGGAATTCTTTCCAAAGGAAAAAAATCACTTCCACAGCGATCAGGGCGATGACAATCCACTCCAGTTGATGGTTCTTCCGGGTGGTCAAGACATCCATCACTCGGGCTCCGGCATCAGCCAGATAATTCAGTTTCTGCTGGATTGCCCCGTATCGCTCCTCGATATCGAAGTGATCGAACAGGAGGCTGTCCAAATGCGCCAGCGACTCACTCTCCCAGGTTTCAGGAGGTGCGTCGAACAAGGTCAGATTGTCCAGAACCGCAGCACGGACCTCCATGGCGAAGCCAATGGTCTTCAACGTCTCCAGTCGGGTCAGGAAAAGCTTCCCGTATCGGCTGAGATCTCTCATGACCGGCGAAAATCGGGCCATGACCCCCTTGACCGATCCTTCGAAATAATCCAGAGCCACGCTTTGAGCCAGAGCCAACGAGATAATCTTCAGTTTTCCCAAAGTCAGCTCACCGACCCAGACATCGGAAAAATCCACCCTTTCCTGATTGCATCCCACATGCACCTTCATTTTGTCCCGGACAGACTCGATCCGTTTCCCCACGGACTCCATCCCCTTCATTTCCTCATTCAGAGCAGCAATGACCGTATCGGAGCAATTCCAGAAAACCAGAGCCCCGAACTTCTCGATAAAGACATACGAACCCGATTCCGGTTCCAGAACCAACGGATTGGTCGACAAGACAGGATAATGTTCGAAATAGATTCGAAACGCCTTCAGATCGATCTGTCCTTCAAAATAATCCGCCACCAGGTCGAACTCGGTTACCCCTTTACCTAAGGAAATCGTTTGGTTCTGAATCATAATGACACCCCGTTTTGGTTTCGATTCACTCAGTGTAAGGATTCAGGAATCCGGTGTCAACACGACGCATTGACTCATGGAATCTCGCTCAGCAGAATTCTGCCGACAAATCAGAATAATGACACCACAATATTTTCGTACAGCTTTTTGGGCATTTCCTACCGAGCGCCATTGTAGTATAATTGTACTACATTCGGAGATCATCTTCAATTCTCCGACAAGAGAGGTCATCATGAGCAACCATCTTTCGAAAAAAGCGATTCTACCGCTGCTGATTCTACTGCACTTTTCCCTTCAGGCGGATGAGCAGGGCTGGTTCAACAACACTGTGTCCGTGAAGGTATCCAAGGAAATCACCTTGAAAATCACCCAGGAAACCCGCAACAATGAACTGACCATGACCGATTCCTATCTGCAGAACTGGAGCGGCGGGCTCAGCTGGGCCGTAAATGCAAAATTCTACTTCGCCGCCGCCTATCACCGGGAAACCACCAAGAAAAGCGCCTACAATCTTCAGGAGAACCGCTATATACTGGAAGCGGGCTGGAAAACCTCCCTGGCAAAAAACTGGAATCTCGACGCTCGGCTGCGCAGTGAAATCCGCATCTACGAAGACGATCTGGCGGAAGACCATCTCCGCCTGCGGCTGCGGCTCAGGCTGGTGCACACCATGACCATCGCCTCCCTGACCATCAAGCCCTTTCTGGCCGTGGAGCCCTTCGCCAACATGAAGGAAGGAGAGATCAACAGCAACCGGGTCTACGCAGGAATCACCATCCCCCTGAGCAAACAGCTGGCAATGAACATCAATTATATTCGCCAGGACACCAAGGACAAGGACACCTTGCACATCCTGAGCAGCGGTTTCGATCTGAAGTTCTGATCCGCCGCCTCACTCCTTTTCCAACTGAACCGGGCTGTAAAGAGTATCCAGTCTCTCGGACTTGATGCTGTCGGAGGCGGTAAACTCGACAGTCTGTTCCACGTCGCTGACCGTAATCGTCCGGGAGGCGGTCCTGCCTCCGTCCTTGAAACTCAGGAGCAGCGGAAAAACGAAATCGGTTCCGTTCTGGCGAAGGTGAATCGTCCCCTTCCTGCCTGCAGTTTCGATCCGATAGTGAACCGTGGGAATCGTTCGAGAATAGACCCAGCGGTTGAAAAAACGCAATAGAACCGGATCCTCCTGACTCATAATCCGGATAAAACGCCCGGAGCTCAGATTTTGATACTTGTGTTTTCCGAGCAGATCGGAGAGCCGCCCCAGAAACTTCTTCTCACCCAGCATTTCCTTGAACATCAGAAAAACCAGAGCACCTTTGTTGTATACGACACTCTGGAAGGCTTCCAGATCATCACCGAGGTTGAGTATCCGCTGACCGTATACCATCGGGCCGGAAGGCGCCTTGCGAATAACCCAGCGTCTGACGTCGTCCAGCACCCGTTCGAACGCTTTCCAAGGCATTTTTTTCTGCAGATGAAACAGAGTGGAGAACTGGGCCAATCCTTCCGTGATCCACTGGTCCTGATAGGATTTC
>CAYMND010000124.1:0-7437 GCA_964391685.1 uncultured Clostridia bacterium
GATAAAACCTTCACCCTGGCGGCGACAGTGGATAATGTCCGGAAGACCTGTCGGGATCTGGTCGCCAACTCTGAAGGTCCGGTCATTGTTGATACAGAAACAGCCGTCTCATATATTGACCGGCTCGATACCGGGCTTCTCAAGGGGGCGAGTCACCTGATGAAAAATGCGGTTCGCTTTCCCGACATATCTTCTGAAATCACTTTTCACATCACTTTGCATATGTTCAATTTCGCTCATGGCTACCGCCATCTTCTTCATGAAGTCTGCGGACGGGGGGCCTGGCAGACGATGAAGATGGGTGTCGAATCCATGCAAGGATCGGCCGTTAACGGATATATCGATACAGAAACGCTGATTTCTCTTTCGAAGAAGGATGTCGACCGCCACTTTGGTTTCCCCGCTGCCGGAACTGCTGCAGATGATGACCGTCTGGATCCATTGCGGGTAATGATCTTTGAAAGTGCCGTCAGCAGTGGTCGGCGCTTACTTGAACTGGGCTACCGGACCTTTACGGAGTTCATTGAAGATCATTCGGTGACGGAAGATGGAAACAGACCCTCGGCCGTGAAACTGGTTGAATCCCTTGCTGATCATTTTCCTCATTTTGACGATCGGAGACGGTTGCCGGACGGGAAGGAGGTGCTTTTTCTGAAAAAGGCGCAGCTGGCTGTTGCCGAGCTATACCAGCGGTTGGGTGCCGATCGTCCGGGCTGTCTGAATTTCGGAGATGTGGAGAAATTTACCGTTGTCTGTGACAACGTTCTGCCCTGTGTTCTGCGGGTTCTCGGCATTATCCGGATCGATCCGGCTCTGGAAAGAAGAATTGACGCCAGGGAACCTTTGCCGGCGGGTACTGAAGAAGCCTTCCTGAGAGCGGCGGGTGTATTCGCCGCCGAGATGATGCTGGAACAAGGAGATGGTCGATTCTGGGCCAAGGAATTGGGCGATTATCTCTGGACTCTCGGCAAGGAACCGGGGTTTCGGGGAATCGAGCGACACGCCGTACCGGACACATGTTTTTACTGAGCGATATCGCTTTCATACTGTTTGGTGCCATGCAACTGATTCGATATTCAAAGGAAAAAAAAGGCGGGGACATCGTCCCCGCCGGGGTTTTTGGGAAACGGATTGTCCTTATTCTCCGAGAATTTCCTTGAGCAGGTTCTCGGTTTTGTAGATGTTCTTCATGGCTTCAGTCATGCCGGCAGAGTGTACGGAAACCGCACGGTTGGCCGTTTCGTCGTACAGAAACCTTCCGATGAGGCTTTCCACGTTGCCGTCGAAAATCAGTCCGACCAGCTCACCGTCACGGTTGATCACCGGGGAACCGGAGTTTCCGCCGATGATATCACCGGTGCAGACGAAGTTGAGGGGGGTGCTCATGTTAATTCTGCCTTTCGCCTGTGCCACTTGTTCGGGCAGGTTGAAGGGAAACTTATTGTCGAAGCTCTCTGCCCGGTCGAAAAGCCCGTAGAAGGTGGTTTTGCTCGGAGCCTGGGTGCCGTTCATGGGGTAGCCTTTTACGGATCCGTAGGAGAGTCGCAGGGTAAAGGTGGCATCTGGATAGGCGTTTTTGCCATAAGCGACGAATCTGGCCTGGCCGATCTTTTCGGAGGCCGGACGGGCGACGCTTTCAATCTCGTCCTCGAGCCATTTGTTCACTTCACGGATCATGGGATCCAGCTTTCGGGCCAGCACGATGTAGGGATCGTCGCACTGGGCCACTGCATCGACTCCTCCTTCCACCAGTTTCTTACGGAAAGCGGGATCGGTCAGTTTGGTTCCGCTCACCAGGGATTTGGCGGCTTCCTCCGGAGTTTTTCCATCGAGGCAGATTTTGAGGTATGGGTCGTCATCTCCCAGCTCTTCTTGCATCAGCTTCAGGGTGTTCAGAGCCATGGCTTCCTCGAATCCGGGATAAATCGGGGCCGGTGAGAAGAGACGGAAACGGAGAGAATCGAGCTGCGAGTCATGATATCCTTCCAGACGTTTGCCGTCGGGCTTCTTCAACTCGGCCACCAGCTGTACGATCTGGGTGGCGACTCCTCCCAGGCGCAGTCCCGGAATGCGGCGGAATGTGATTTCCTTCATGCGGGATTTTTGCTTTTCAATGGCGATGGCAATCTGGTCCCAGGCGTCGGAATAGGCGGCTTTCCATTCCGGATTGGCTTCGATCAATTTACGGAATTCATCTTCTTCGGCAGCCTTTTTCTCCATGATGCCGGGGGCTTTAAGACCTTCGAACTCGTAGGTGGAAACCTTGAGGCCGTTCTCGATGCCGAAGATCATTCCCAAAGCCTGACGGGATTCTTCCTGGCCCTTGGAGGCATACTCTCTGGCCACTTCCAGCATGCGTTTGAAGAACTTGAGACGCATGGGGTAGGAGTGGTCCCGCTGAAACTGTAGCTGGGAAAGGGTCATCAGTCGGTTGGTGGAACCGGGGTGTCCGGAAACGAATACCAGCTCGCCGTCCACCGCACCCTTGGGGTTCCATTTCAGATAGTGCTGAACTTTGGCCGGTTTTCCTTTTTCATAGGCCCTGAATATGGTCATGTCCAGATCGTGGCGTGGGAAAGTGAAATTGTCGGGATCGCCGCCGTAGAATGCGGCCTGCTGCTCGGGAGCGAAAACGAGTTTGACTTCGGTGTATTTCTTGTAGCGATACAGCCAGTATTCCCCACCGTGGTAGAGGGAGACCACATCGGAGCGAAGACCGGTTTTCTTGAGGCTCTTCTTCTCGATGGCGGCAACGGCCGCTTTTTTGGCGGCCAGGGCCTGAACCGGATCCATATTTTTCTTTACGGCCGCCATCACCTGGGCGGTGACGTTTTCCATGGAAATCAACACGTTGAGTTCCAGGTCCGGGCAGGGAATCTCTTCAGCCAGAGTAGCGGCGTAGAAACCATCCTTGACGTAGTCTTTTTCAGCTGTGGACATCTTTTGCAGCTGTCCGCGTCCCACGTGGTGGTTGGTCAGCACCAGACCGTTGGCGCTGATGAAGGAACCGGAACCACCGTCGCCGACCCGAACGGAAGAGAGACGGATATGTTCCAGCCATTCCGGGGTGGGCTCGAATCCGTATTTTTCCTTCAGCTGTTTGAGGGGCGGATTGTCCAGAGTCCACATTCCTTCGTCGGCGTTGAGTGTACCGGAGATGAGAAACAGGATCGAAAATACCGGAAGTAGAATCCCGGCCAGTTTTTTGACTTGTCTTGTTTGCACCAGAAACCTCCTTACGAATATGACAATGTTAATATACGATAAATACAGCGGAAAAGTTCAAAACGGGGACGAATCCCATGAAATCGGGAAGGGAACAGCTCCATTCCGGTGACGGCCTTTTTCCGGCAACAGGTGGGTTCCCGTCCTTTTCTGATGTCATCGGTTTACTTATTTTTCTCTTCTTCGCTTTTCCGGATCAGCTCGATTTTTTTCTGCAACCGGATCGTCATCCCGTCACCCCAGTTTCGGGAGGCCATGAAAGAGTAGAACGCCTGGCTGGAATCCATCGGTACATCGTCGATCGACTCGATGATGTCATCTTTCCGGAACCCGTTCCGATGCGCCAAACTGTCTTGTTCCACATCGGTGACCTTCAGCTTTCCGTTTTCTTCCCGGACGGACACCCCGAGCGTTGGATACCTGGAGGGTTCGTTGTATGGTACGGCGAACACATAATCGGCGATGCCTCTCGAAAACAGAGCAGATGGGGAGGACGATGTAGCCAGCATCTTCATCATCGGATGCATTGCGTCATCGTTCATCTCTTCGGGCGAAGGAAGCCGGACGGGGACGATCGTGACGATTCGCGCCTTCCTGTCGCGGAGACGGTAGCGGAACGGAATGCCCAGTTGATAGGCCACATGGTTGCTCCCGGCGATTATAATCCCTTTATGTTTTTCGAATTCCTTCTGGAGCAATGTCCTGTGCATCGATTCGGCCATGACGACATCCCAGGCTTTCTGGGCGGCATAGATGTTGTCGAACCAGGCGGGAATCCGAACCGCCATTTCTCCGAAAATCGTCCGAACGAAGAATTCATGATCTGGATTCGGTACGCCGATGCTTGGAAAGAGATTCTTTTCGTCGGTTGTCAAAGCTGCAAAACCTTTTCTGGAAATCTTGCGAGCCAGCGAACGGGGGATGTTCAACCCGACCGCAGTCAATCCGAACGTTTTCACCGGTTCCAGTATCATGGCCGTGTAGCCGAAATTCAGTGAACTTTTCGCATACCATCCGGTTTTCTCGATTATTTGGTTCAGGTCTGTTTTCCCATGGGACCAGTCCTGCAGGACGATGTCGTCTTCGCGTTCGAAAAATTCGAATCCCACCACCAGTTTCGGGTACTTGCTCTGCAGAGCCGTAAGCAGATCCCTTTGCATTTGATGGCAGGTGAAACTGTCATGGATTTCGCCGATGATGAACAGGTCGGTTTCCTTCATCCGGTCGGCGATGGCTTCGATTGTCACACTGAGTCCGGTCCTGCAGTCGATGATCTGTTCCGGTTCGATGCGGCCGATTGCGTGACGGTAGGGCGAAGATCCGATGGGGAGGAGGTTGTGATCGATTTCTGAATGAAGGAAGAAAGGAGTAAAGGATATAGCAACCAGAAATAGTGTGATCGTCATCTTTTCGAAACGCATAAGCCACCTCGCATGGGAATACAACATGACCATAATCATGTGAAAAACCGGCCTCTATTGTCAAGGGACAAGGATGCAATCTTGAACAAAAGACGAACGGCATGGTAATATAATCCTTTGACAATCCGATAAAACAGAAGGAATACAGGACATGTCCCTCATTATCGAACAGTTTCTTCCCGCATTCCACGACGGTGACGCCGTGGGCAATTCCACTCTCAGTTTTCATCGCTTTCTGCTTGCCCGCGGGATCGAAAGCCGCATAATTGCCATGACCGTTGACGATTCACTGCAGGAACTGGCAATCGATTTCAAAACCCACCGGCCTCACCCGGATAGTGTCAAGATTCTTCATTTCGCCATTCCGTCCCCGCTGACCGATTATTTCATCGATCTGCCCGGAATCAAGGGAATGATCTACCACAACGTCACTCCCCCGGATTTCTTCATCGAGTACTCCGAAGACCTGACCCGATTCACCGATATGGGAAGACGACATCTGGTCCGTCTGGTGAAAACTTTCGATTTCTGCATCGCCGATTCTCAATACAACGCGGATGAACTGACCGGGTTCGGATTCGATCGGGTTTCTGTTTTTCCCATCATGGTCGATCTGGAAGCTTACCGGGGAAGGGAAAGCGAGTCATATCGGCGTCAGTTTCAGGATGAGAGAAAAAATATGCTGTTCGTCGGGCGAATCACTCCGAACAAGGGCATCGAAGAACTGATCAAGATGCTGTTTTTCTACAAAAAGTATCTTTCTCCCAATATCCGTCTGATCGTGGCCGGAAATACCAGGACCCTGCCCCGCTATTTCTTCGCCCTGCGCGATCTCGCAGCCCGGTTTCTCCTGACCGGAGACGATCTGGTCTTCACCGGTCACATCCCTTTCGAGGAGCTGCTGTCCGTCTATCGGGCGTCGGACCTTTTCGTCTCTCTCAGTCAGCACGAGGGGTTCTGTTTGCCTCTGATTGAAAGCATGGCCATGGACTTGCCCGTGCTGGCCCGTTCGGTGGGCGCTGTCCCGGAAACCCTGGGGGGGGCAGGGCTTTTGATTGAAAAAGAGCGAGTCGATCAGATTGCGGCCATGGCCGAGCAGATTATCGGCAGCAATACCCTTTCTGCGGAGCTGCGGACCCGTGGCCGTGAAAGACTGGAATTGTATCGACGGGAATCCGATCCCGCAAAACTCCTCGATCTGATCCGAAGGGCGGTTGGCGATGCGTAAGCTCGCATTCGTGGTTCAACGGTACGGCATCGGAGTGGTCGGCGGTGCCGAGACGCTGGCCCGAGACATGGCGGAACGGACAGCTGCCGAGGGGTACGATGTGACGGTCATCACCACCACGGCTCACGACTATGTTACCTGGGCCGACCATTTTCCTCCAGGAGAGAGCATTCTGAAGGGAGTGAGGATTATACGGTACCCTGTGGCTCAAGCGAGGGATATTGAGAAATTCAACCGCTTTTCGGAAACATTTTTTGCCCAGTCCGCCCAAGACAGGGATGAAGAAACCTGGTTCTGTATGCAGGGCCCTCATTCACCGGAACTGATCCGGGCCCTGGGGGAACTGGAAGATGAATTCGACCTGTTCGTGTTTTTTACTTATCTGTACCAGCCGACGGTGGACGGTGTTCTTCAGATCAGAAACAAACCGGTGATCCTTTTCCCCACGGCTCACGACGAGCTGCCCATCTATCTGAGCAAGGTCCGTCGCATGATGGAACGTGTGGATGCTTTTTTCTTTCTGACCCAGGCCGAGTTGGAGCTTGTCCGGCGGGTTTTTACTCCGAAAGTTCGGCTCACCCTTCTCAGGACGGGGATTCCGCAGAACCCTGCCGGGGCGGAATTGTTCCGCCGGAAACACGGAATCATTCTTCCCTATATGCTGTACGCCGGTCGTATCGAGCGAGGCAAGGGACTCGAGACGGTGATCGAAGCGTTTCGGATTCTGCGGAAAAGGCGCTTGCTGGAATGGATACTGATCGGCAAACAACTGATGGAACTGCCTCGGGAACAGGGGATAAGATATCTCGGCTACATCAGTGAGGCCGAAAAACGATCGGCGTTCGCCGGCGCGGTTTTCTCCGTTCAGCCGTCACCGCTGGAAAGCCTGTCGATCACCACACTCGAATCGTTCGTCCAGAAGACGGCCATTCTGGCCAATGGGCATTGCGCCGTGCTGCGGGAACATACCGAATTGAGCGGTGGCGGTCTGACCTATGAGGATGAAGCCGGATTCGTCAGAAACGCGGAATTCCTGATCGATGATCTCAGGGAACGGCGCCGCATGGGCCGGAATGGTCAGGAATACGTGCAGAGGTATTTCGACTGGTCGGGGGTGATCGCGCTTTTTATTGAGGAAATGAAGGCGATATATGCAGACTGGAGCCGAAAACGGGGGCTTTCCCATGACCGACGGACGGAGTGACTGTACCCGATGCGGAGCCTGTCTGGGGGCTTGCGCCGTGTATCAGCTGCTGCTGGAGGAACCGGCTTCACCCCGGGGACGAATGGCGACCTTGGACGCCATTCGGGAAGGAAGGCTCGAAGATACCCCGGAAAACCGGCGGTTCATTGATGCCTGCATGTTGTGCGGTCGCTGCGAGGCGGCCTGTCATAAAGGAGTGAAGGGGCGAGACGAGATTCTGGCGGTCCGGAAGATCTGGCGTGAGGAAGGGAAAGGCCCCTGGTGGAAACGGTTGCTGACGAGATTCTACGGACCCGGAAGTCTCCGTTTTGCCCGGTCTTTTTTCCGGCTGCTGGCCATGACCCCGCTGAGGAAACAGC
>CAYMND010000125.1:0-7324 GCA_964391685.1 uncultured Clostridia bacterium
CCTGGGACGCTACAAATTCAACAAAATCGTCACCTTCTGCCCCCACGGCTACCACGTTCTCAAGAACGAGTACAGCCGAATGGGCGGTGATTTCGAGGTCGTTCACGCCAGCCAATTCATCCTGGATCTCATCGAAACGGGCAAGTTGAAAATCAACGCCTGCGATTTCGGAAAGGCGGCCCTTCACGATCCCTGTTATCTGGGGCGCTACAATGACGAGTACGAGGCTCCGAGAAAGGTTCTGGCCCGTGCCAGTAAAGGCAAAACGGCTGAATTGCCCCGGAACCGTAAACGCAGTTACTGTTGCGGGGCCGGTGGCGGCGGTATGTGGAAGGAGGAGCACGGCGGCGAGCGGATCAGCCACGTCCGATTGAAGGAAGCGGCGGACGCCGGAATCGACACTCTGGTCACAGCCTGCCCTTATTGCGCGGTAATGTTCAAGGATGCCATCGGTGAAACGGGTCTCGACCGAATTCAAACCCGGGATCTGATTGAACTGGTGCACCAGGCTGCCTGCGGCTGATCTTTCGGGATCATGAACCGTTTTAAACAGAGCGTTCCCCGGATCACAGACGTCGTCAAGGCTGCGACGGCCCTTCTGGGCCTGCTGATGTTGATCAGTCAGCCGCGGGCCTGGTGGTCGTGGGCTGGTCTTGCAGCTGTTCTGGGATTTGTCCTGACCTGGTTTTCCGGGAAAGGAAAACCATTCTCATCGAAGACTTATACGGCGATTTTTGCGCCTTTTGTCTTCGGACTGGCCGTTCCGTTGATGAGCTTCTGGCAATGGGATCGTATCGACTGGCAGCAGCGGATGGAATGGCTGCTGCTGCTGATCGCCCTACTATTCTGGGGACGGTTTGCCGTGCAGAAGCGCATTGTCGGTCGTGCCTTGTCCGGATTCACGGAGCTGACCCCGTTCAAACGCGGTCTGACGGTTTTTCTTCTTTGCGCTGTCCTGTTCGGTTCCGGTGCTGTTCTGTTCGAATGTCAGGGAGTTCCCTTCGGCGGAGATGAACCTCACTACCTGGTGATTGCCCAGTCCCTGGCCGAAGACGGAGATTTCAACGTAGCCAACCAGTACTACCGGCATCTGTACCGCAAGTACCTTGACGTGGAGGAAATCGGAATTCACGGTTATTTCGGTGACAGCGGCCAGCACGAGATTTTTTCGTTCCATCTTCCCGGTACCGCCTTGACGATCACACCGCTGCTGTGGCTGGTGCCGCCAGGTATGGCGGTTGCGGCCATCCGTTTTCTGCTTGCCCTCTATGCGGCATTGTTGATGCTGGTGATCTATATGTGCGCCTGGAGACTGATGAACAACTCCCGGTCTGCTCTGCTGACGACCCTGGCCATGGCTGTGACCTCACCGGTCTATTTCTACAGCTTTCACTTCTACCCCGAGGCACAGGTCATGCTGTTGCTGTTGACCAGTCTATACCTGCGTCATCTTTCGCCTCGACGGGAGCAGGTCTGGGCTCTGGCCGTTTCCGGTCTGACACTGGGCCTTCTCCTTTTCTGGGGTGTCAAGTACGCATCTTTGCTCTATCTCTATGGGATCGGGGCGCTTTACGGCCTGATCAGGCAGAAAAACTGGCGTGGAGCCCTGATCTTTGCCGCCGGACCGTTGCTGATGCAGGGGCTTTTCTGGAGCTACCTCTACAGTGCTTACGGGAATTTTTCTCCCGCATCGGTCTATCAGAACGAGCTGCAGAAAAGTCAGTTCTGGGGCGTCATCACCCGGGAACAGACTTTTCAGATGCGTTTGGAGGCGTTTCTCGACTACTTTCTCGACCAGCGTGACGGCCTGCTTCTCTACGCACCTCTGTACAGTCTGGCTCTGGCCGGCTTTATCCGTCTGTGCACGATGTATCGTCGGTACAAAAAACTGTTCTGGATCATATTGCCGGCTCTGGTCTATATCGGTAGTTACGCGTTTCTCACTCACCGCGGAGGATATTGTCCCCAGGCCCGTCCCCTGATGCCGGTTTCCTGGGCCTTGATGCTGCTGGTGCTGTTTCTGTTCCGGCACTCCAATCTGCGCTGGCTCAAGCGGACCCTGGCCGGAGGAATGCTCGGATACGGTGTGTTCATCACCATATTTCAACTTTTCAATCCCTATACCCTCTACCAGGCCACCACCCGGGATGTGCAGTTCCGTTCCGGACTCCTGTTTCAACGGCTTGGCAACGGCATGTTCGACTTTTCTTCGATTTTGCCGTCATTTATCAAGACGGATGGTAACTTTACCTGGATACCCAACCTGGTGTTCATTTTTCTTCTCATGACATTGACCTGGTTTGCTTTGACCCGGCGGCCCTCGAAGAACTTCCGCTTCCCCAAGGGAATTTGGATCGCCTGCTGGATTCTCCTGCTGGTCCTTTTCCCCCGGATCTCTCTCTACAATCCGATTCTCATTGACCGGGAAGATATACTGCCTCATCGGCTCCACGGATCCTCTCTCTATCCCCGGAAGGCGGAAAACCGCTATTTTCGTGTCGGAGAGGAGAAACGGTTTCCCATACTGATGTCTCCCATGGTGCGGCCGGAAACTCTGGCCGTACGGTTCAACAATCTGGGAACGACTCCGGTCAGGGCCAGGGTATGGAACTTCGACCGGCCCATATCTGATTTCTTCGATCTGCAACCCCATGAGGAACGTGTGGTGAACTCAACGGATTTCATCAGCAAAGAGTGGCGCGGGATGAGTATGATTCAGCTCTACGTCGCCAGCAGCGGGCAGAACCCCGATCTCGAAATCGAGATTCTGCCCCTTGGTCGCCGTCCCAGTTCCTTCTAGAAGTCGAAGCCGATCCAGAAGTTGAAACGGGACCGCTTGTCCGGCTTGTCACTGTTGCGGACATTGTCGTCGATCTGCCATACCCATTCGAAGTGGAACGGATAGCCGAACAGTGTGGCCATGAATCCAAAACCGTAGGAACCGTAGCTGTCCTTGAGCCTCAGACTGCCCGGTTCGAAAAAATCGATGGGATAATCCTTGAACCATGCGCTGCCCACATCGGCGAAAAAGACGCCGCGGATCGGACCGATGTTGCCGATGGGGGTCCGGGCCACGTGGATGATGGGGAAACGGAATTCGGCACTGAGCATCAGGCCTTTGGTGCCTGCCAGCTGATAGAAATCCAGGCTGCGGATGGTATTGTTGCCGCCCATCCATCGGATCTGAGGGTTTTCGCCGAAAGAGGCAAAACCGTAGAAACGGGCTGCCAGCAATGCGGATTTCGATACCCGGAAATACTTGCGCAAATCCACATCGATGGCCGAGGATCCAAGGAACTTCTTGCTGATGGGGAGGTTCTGGGTCAAGGTGATTTTGAAGGAGTGCCCCATGGTCGGGCCGACGGTCAGACCGGAGTAACCGGCGGCGTCGGCGACAAAACTGATGGACAGAGGAATCGCGGGACCGTCGAAGTACTGGCTGTACGGGAGATCCGTTCCGTAATAGAGGTTGTCGAGGTCTTCCTGCTGATAAAAGAACGACAGCGCTCCCTCGATTCGATACTCACGGCTGAGGGGGTAGAGCAGGCCGATGTCACCGCCCACCCTTTTGCGGACGGTCAACCATTGATACCCGTCTGAATAGGGCATATAGTAGGCGTCTGCGAAGTAGAAGATATCGGAGAAGTACTTGAGACGGTTTCGCTGGTTAAGGTAGGAGAACTGGTAGGATTGATAGCCGTAGACGCGATAGATGAGAAGACTGAAACTGTGGTCCATCATCAGATCTTCCACCGAAATGGAAGTATAACCCAGCAACGTGCCGTCACTGGAGTATCCCAGACCGAAACCGGGCAGAGAACTGATGGAAAGATTTTTGAAGGGTTTGTACTTTTCCGGCTCCGACAGTTTGGGAATGATCCGATCGTCCATGCGGCTCTTCTGCTGCAGGTTGAAGGTGCTGCTCATCTGATTCAGGAATGACGGAATGGAATAGGTTTCTTTTTCTTCTTCCCGGGTGCTCGCCGCTTCCGATGCCTGGGGCAACTGATAGGCCAGGTCCACCTGAGGGCTTTCGAGGCTGAGTTTGAACAGCTGAAATGCCCCCTGAAAATAGCTTGAAACCAGAAGGTGATCGGGATCATCCGGAATGGTCAGGGGAAAGAAATTTCCGGTGGCCACATTGGTGAAGCGCTTGATTCTTCCCTTTTTGAGGTCTATGGAGTAAATGTTGTAGGCTCCGTCACGGTCACTGGAAAAGTAGAGGGTGTCGCATTCCTGGTTGAAGGTCGGATTGATGTCCTCATGGGGACCGCTGGTGATGGGAGTCACATTGTCAGGCTGGTCGATGGGAGCGGTGAAAAGATTCAGGTGTTCGTCGATGTTGACGCTGTAGATCAGGGTCCGACCATCCGGGGATATGTTGGCGCTTTTTATGAAATGCTTGCCATCAGTCAGGCGTTCAATCTTGTCGGTTCTGGGATTGTATCGGTACAGGTAACTGTGGGAGGCTTCGACCCCGACGAAGTAGAGCTCATTGGTTTTGGGGTGATAGAAAGGGGATGTGGGGGTACCGATACCGGGCAGGGGAACCATACGGATTTTTCTCGGATTGTAGATGTCGTTGAAGACCAATTGATTGACCAGGCTGCGACGGGCGAAATAACAGACCTCTTCCCCCTTGCCGTCCCAGGTGAAACTGTTGCCGTCCGAGGGATTGAACTTGATGTCGATGCCGTCGTGACGCATGGTCACGCCTGGGGTCAGGCTGCGGACCATTTTGCCGGTCTTCATGGAAATCAGGATCAGGTCGAATTCGTACTGGGCGATGTTGTAGGTCAGAACGGCGGCCAGCTCTCCGGATGGAGAGAGCTGATGAGAAAAAGAAAAGATAAACGGGATTTCCGGCCCCACCAGGGCGCTGTACTCTTCGGGATTCTCCTTCAGCTGATACTCGTTGAAGCGATTCCGGGCGTATTTGCGTAAATCGAAGTTGAAGTCCTTGGCGGTTGTGTTCAGGGATCGGAAAGGATGACGGGCGCCGCGGAAGGAGTGCAGGAACTTACGGACTCCGGTACGTCCGTAGCGTTCCATGAGGAAATCGTAGACCAGGTGCCCCATGTCGTAGTCGATACGTCCCAGGATCATGTCGGCGTTGATCTCCCCCTGCTCGGAAATGGAGGGAAGACGTTCGTTGATGACGGCGTCCCGAACCGTCATCAGGTTGAAAGAATCCCAGTTGTTGGTGATCAGCTCGGAGAAGCCCTCAGCCACCCAGGTCGGCGGAGACCGAAAGGCCATGCTCGAACGGGAGATGTTCTTGTAGAAGATCTGGAAAGTGAAGATATGCCCCAGCTCGTGGTACAGGGTGCGGGCGAATTCGGGAAAGGAACGTTCCCCCTGAAGGACGACACGCTGGCCGATGGGTTCGGCGAAAGCCTCGACTCCCGGGGGCATGTAACTGATCAGGTTGGTCTGTTCGAAATCGATGTGGCTGGTGTAGAAGATGATCGGTATTTTCTGGTCGATCTGCACATCGAGAAAGAGGGACAGGTCGGAGTAGGCCTGCTCGGCTGTTTCTGCGATCTTCTCGATGAATTTCTTGTCATCACTGAAGTGATGGATCTTGAAGTGGGTCGTTTCCTGTACCTTCCACTGGAAGGTCTTGAGCATTTCCTTGCTGCGCCCGAAGTAGAACCAGGTGTATTGGGCCTCCAGGGCAGCGCCGGTCAGAATGAAAATTGCGATCAGCAGGATAACTCTTGTTTTTTTCATGGTAACCCCTATTCCTCGAGCAGGGTGCGGCGAACCCGCCTCTCCTGCAGACCGATATCGCGTGAGAATCGATCCGTTGTCCGGTAGAACAGGGATCGTAGAATGAAGGCGTTCCGTTCTTCCGGATATTCGTTCTCCTGTTCGGTATAGCTCCGCTTCCAGAGAAGTTTTCCGTTTTCGGCTCCGTAAACGAAAAGATCCGTCTTGATGATCATCTGGTTGCTTTTGACGATGCTGCGGATGCGCTTGTTCAGTTTCGTGTCGCGACGTTCCCGGACCTGGCTGTGACTCTTGATGCTGACATCCATCTTTCCGGTGACGAGCAGGGCCTTTTCGTACCGTGAATTCAGCTCGTTCAATATACCGGATTCGATCTTTTCCGGATCCTGGATGGTCAGATCTGTTTTCTCGGCTTTCAGCCTGTTCTGGCGGGGGAAGTCACCCATGAAGAAGTCGTTCTGGATGAATTCCGTGTTCAGTTCCTCCGGCAGTCCGGTGACAGTCAGCGGATTGAAGAGAAGGGTTTTGAACCCGGACATGTCGATGCGGTCGGGAAGTTTGATCTCCAGGTGGACTTTGAGATCCTCTTTGCCGCAGGCAGTGAGAATCACGATCAACGGGATAACCAACAGAGAAAGAGCAACGGCTTTCTTCATTGTACCTCTCCTTTGGATTCATCGGGATCATCAGGACTGCGCGGTTCCTGACCGGGCCGGCGGCGCATTTTTCTGTCCGGCTTTTCTTCATCCGGTGCCCGGCCTTCCCTGAGCTTGATGAATTGCTCGTGGTTATCCTGTATCACAGGATTGTCCGGTGCCAGTTTGAGGGCTTCCAGGTACAAACGTTCGGCTTCGTCGAATTTGCCTTGGGATTCGGCTGCAATAGCCAGGTTGTTGTACAGAGCGGCACTGGGACCTGTCTGCTCCATCTGCATACGCCAACGGAACGCAGCCTCCTGCCAGAGACCTGCTTTGGCCATATCGATGCCGAATTGTATGCTCCTGTTGCTGACGGCCGTTGAGCATCCTGCCATGAGTGACATGATTAAAACCGACGCTGCTATCAATCGCTTGGACACTGGCGCCTCCTTGCCGGTTTCGCTCCATCCCTTCGGGGATGATTCGAAACAAATGAGTATTATCTAAATTATACTTAGCATTGAGTCGTTTTCAATGTAAGACGCGATTCTTTACCACGCGGTTTCTGCCCTTGGTCCCAAAACGACAGGTTTAGGTGTGAGTCAGGACAACCGGTTGCCACATTCGCCGCAGAAACGGGATGAAGTCGAGTTCCTGGCGCCACAGCGGCTGCATTCGATCATTCCGAGTGATGCGCCGCAGTTGTTGCAGAATTTTCCTTCTCCGGCCGGTTTGCCGCATTGGGGACAGAGGGTCTGTTTGCTTTCGATTTCTCCGTGAAAAACAGTGGTCCGGGCTGCTTTTTCGCGAATGTCTTCAACCATCTTTTCCGCTTTGGCGGCGGCGACCTCCACATTCATCCGCGGGGCATCCTCGACACACAAGCCTTCCTGCTCGTTCCAATCGTCGTCGCAGACCCATTTGGTGCAGCGGGGGCAACGGTGGAAATGACC
>CAYMND010000126.1:0-7323 GCA_964391685.1 uncultured Clostridia bacterium
GAGGTTACAGTCATGCGCCCTTTCTTGAAATCCCAGACTGTGGTTTCGGCCTTGCCGAGATCATGCAGCAGTGTCGCCAGCAACAGAGAGAGACGTTGCGCATCGCCGAGATCCAGTTCCCGGCTCAGGCGGGCGGCGATATCGACGGCAATCAACAGGTGCCCCCAGACCGTATGGTGTCCGAACTCATCGGTTTCGGGGTGAAAGATGGCATCCTGAATGGTCAGAGTCAGGCGGCCCAGTTCGGGGAAAAGGGAATCCAGAACCCCGAGTCGATGATACTCCGTCAGCCCCAGTGAAGGCCTGGCCGACTCCAGCAGCAGTCGAATCAGTTCCTCGGCCACCCGTTCCATGCTCAACTCCGTCAGACTGGTTTTGCGGGCCTGGGGATAGATGTCCGCCTGCAGAGAAAAACCAAGGACCGAAGCGAAACGGGCCGCACGCAAGATGCGCAGCGGGTCATCGAAAAAGCTCTGAGGACTGGTCATGACAATCCGTCTGTCGGCTATGGCCCGGAGTCCGTTGTAGGGATCGAACAGCTTCCCGTCGCTGAGCCGGCAGGCAATGGAATTGCAGGTGAAATCCCGTCTCCCCAGATCCTCTTCGAGGCTGATGTGCCGACCGCTTTCCACATGGAAATTGCGGTGCCCGGAACCCGCGGGATCCTTGAGCCGTTCCTTCCGCGGAACAGCCACATCGTAGGTGACACTGTCGATGGTGAACTTGACCACGGCAAAACTCTTGCCGACGGTACTGGTCTTGCCGTATCGTTGTAAAACCGACTCCAGCTCATCGTATCCCAGGCCAGTAACCACCAGATCGAGATCCCCGTCAGGCCGTGGGCTGCCGTAGAGCAGGGCGTCCCGTACCGTCCCCCCCACCAGGTATATCCGGTCGGCGAACAGTTTTCGAAACAGGTCCCCATGCAGGAACTGGATGGGCTTGTTTGTCTTCATGACTTGGAGAAGGCGTCCGTATAGACGATAAACCGCTTCATTTCGCTGAAGTCGGTTTCCGAGATGGAGAGGATTCTGAAGGCCAGTACCCGCTTGCTCACCTGATGTTCGACCCGAACCGCTCGTACCTTTTCCAGGACAAACCGGTTCAGCGGGGTGGTAATTTCCAGATTGCAGATTTCGACTTCCATCGGCAGTTTCTTCAACGGGAAATTGGGTTCCACCGCCAGGCCGGAGAGGGACAGATCGACCACCCGACCCTCCTTTCCTCGCCAACGGTCATCCAGGATGGTGAAGCCGACTTCCAGGGCGGCGGGTATGCTGACCCTCGGGACCGATCGGTTTTCCCGGTTCAACCGGGTACCTTCCCTCTCCGAGAAGCTCTGGAATATGCGCCTCACCCTTTTCCGATGCCAGCGATCCAGAAAGTACACGGTCAGGAGAGTGACAACCAGAACCAGGGCGATCAGCCAGGTATGACCCGATTCAACATTCATTTTTTTCCTGCCAGGGCTGTCATGTTTTCATTGTATTCAATTTGGCCGGGACGGTCAAGGAAATGGGTTTCCGGGAATTTGACGAAGACCATGAAATGAAGCCTCACTTGATATTCCCGATAAACTTTATATAATATATATTAATAAAGACGAAGGGCCGGCTGAATCAGCCCCGACTTAGGGTGAAATATCATGAATATTGATGACCTGTTGAAAATTGCAGTCGAGAGGAAGGCATCCGATCTTCACTTGAAGGTCGGCAACCATCCGGTTCTGCGCATCGACGGCACATTGGTTCCTCTGGTCGAGCTGAAGCGTCTCATGCAGGAAGACACCATCGCCATGGGGTTCGCCATCATGAACAGCCAGCAGAAGGAACGCTTCAAGAAAGAACACGAAATCGACATGGCCCACAGCGTTGCCGGTCTGGGTCGGTTCCGCTGCAACGTTTTCCAACAACGCGGCGCAGTGGGTATCGTCCTCCGGATCATCCCCACCCAGGTTTCATCCATCGCAGACCTCCATCTGCCTCTGGTGCTGGAAAAAATCGCCGAGGAACGTCGAGGCATGATTCTGGTCACCGGAACCACCGGCAGCGGCAAGTCCACCAGTCTGGCAGCCATGATCAACCACATCAACACCCATCGCATCGAACACATCATTACCATCGAAGATCCCATCGAATACCTTCACAGAGACAAGAAGAGCATCATCAACCAGAGAGAGGTGGGCATGGACACCAACTCTTTCGCCAACGCCCTGCGCAGTGCCCTCCGCGAGGACCCGGACGTCGTTCTCGTCGGTGAAATGCGGGATCTGGAAACCATCGACACCGCTCTGCTGGCCGCCGAGACCGGCCATCTGCTCCTCTCCACTCTGCACACTTTGGATGCCCCGGAAACCGTCAACCGGATCATCTCCATGTTCCCTCCCCATCAGCAGAAACAGATCCGCATCCAACTGGCCTCTGTCCTCAAGGCCATCATCTCCATGCGTCTCATCCCCCGTGCCGACGGCAAGGGTCGGGTCCCGGCGGTTGAGATCCTGATCAACACGGCATTCATCCAGGACTGCATCATCAATCCGGAGAAAGGGAAACTGATCAAAGATGCCATTGCCCAGGGTGTATCCCAATACGGAATGCAGACATTCGACCAGTCCCTGTTTTTCCTATATCAGAAGAACCTGATCACCTACGAGGAAGCCCTGAAGTGGGCCACCAATCCCGATGAGTTCAAGCTCAAGAAAATCGGTATCCGATCGACGAAAGAGATGGCCACCGAAGAAATGGAGAAACGCATGTCCGGAATCGTCACCGACGAAGACATCCCCGAACCCCTTCACGGCGACCACAATCTGCTCGACATTGAAAAGATGTAAATCAACCAACAGGAACCCGTTATGGACAGCAAAGCGATTCGACGTATTTTTTTTGATTTCTTCACTGAAAACGCACATCAAAGGGTGATTTCCGCTCCCCTCGTCCCCGCCCAGGACCCGACACTGCTCTTCACCAATGCCGGCATGAACCAGTTCAAAGGGGTATTCCTGCAGCAGGAGAAGCGCAGCTACCGGCGGGCCGTGACCATTCAGAAATGCATGCGGGTCTCCGGGAAGCACAATGACTTCGACGAGGTGGGCAAGACTCCGTTCCATCATACTTTCTTCGAAATGATGGGCAACTTCTCATTCGGAGATTACTTCAAGGAGGAAGCCATCCGACTGGCCTGGCAGCTCCTGACCGAAAGATACGGATTCTCTCCCGAACGCCTGTGGATCACCGTTTTCCGTGACGACGACCAGGCCCACGACATCTGGGAAAAAGAGATCGGGGTATCGCCCCAGCGCATCGTCCGTCTGGACGAGAAGGACAACTTCTGGCAGATGGGCGATACCGGTCCCTGCGGACCCTGTTCCGAAATCCATTTCGACCGCGGAGAGGCGTTCGGCCCGGCGGCTTTCGTCGACGGCAACCGCCGTTACGTGGAGATCTGGAATCTGGTTTTCATGCAGTACAACCGGGACGAGGCCGGAACACTCCACCCCCTGCCCGCCCCTTCCATCGATACCGGTATGGGGCTGGAACGGCTCTCCCTCGTCCTGCAGGAGAAAACCAGCAATTATCAGACCGACCTGTTCCGGCCGATCATCGAATTCACCGCCGATCTCTGCGGCCACAATCCGGACGACGACCGATTCAGGGTTCCTTTCAACGTCGTGGCCGACCATGCCCGGGCCCTGACCTTTCTGATCGGAGACGGTGTCATCCCGGCCAACGACGGTCGCGGCTACGTATTGCGCCGGATCCTGCGCCGGGCGGCCAAACACGGACGTCATCTCGGATTCTCCGATGCCTTCCTGGACAAGGTCAGTGCAAAGGTGATCGATCTGATGTCCGATGAATATCCTGAACTGGATTCCGCCCGCCACTTCATCGCCGACGTCATTCACAGCGAGGAAGAACGCTTCGCCCAGACTCTGAGCAACGGCCTGAAACGATTCGAAGACATGCTGGAATCCGCCCAGTCTCAAGGGCTGAACATTCTTCCCGGGGAGGAGCTGTTCAAACTGTCCGACACCTACGGATTTCCCCTCGATTTCGCCGCAGACCTGGCCACCGAACGGGATATCCGGGTGGACATCGAAGGGTTTCACCATACCCTGGAACAGCGCAGATCGGAATCCCGCCGGCAAACCGAGAAAAAGCAGAAGAGCCGTACCGCCACAATCTTCAATGGAGAGTCTCTAGAAAGCGTCTTCTGCGGATACGACAAACTGGAGGAACAAGCCGCAGTCCTGGCTCTGGCCGACGAGAACGAGTCCGTCATCCCTCAGGCAGCAGCGGGATCATCCGCATTCATGGTCTGCGACCTGACCCCGTTCTACCCCGAAGGCGGAGGACAAGTCAGCGATATCGGCCGGGGGCTCTTCGAGGGCGGCTACTTCACCGTCCGGAGCGCTTACCGTTCCGGAGGAAATCGGATCATCCACGAGATCACCGTGGAAAAAGGCATCCTGAAAAAAGGGATGTCCGTCCTGCTTCAGGTGAACGCCGAACATCGTCAGGCCTGCGCCGTTCACCACACATCCACCCATCTGCTTCATGCCGCTCTGCGGGAGCATCTGGGGCTGCATGTCAAACAGGCCGGCTCCTACGTCGGTCCGGACAAACTGCGTTTCGACTACACCCATTTCAAGTCCCTGTCCCCCGATGACATCCGCCGAATCGAAACACGGATCAACCGCGAAATTCGAGCCAACCACGCTGTCACGGAGCGTGAAACCAGTTTCGACCAGGCGCTCACCGAGGGTGCCATGGCCATTTTCGAGGAAAAATACGGAGACCGGGTGCGCATGATCAGCATCGATCCCGTATCCAAGGAACTCTGCGGCGGCACTCACCTGAAACGGACCGGAGAAATCGGCCTGTTTTCCATTCAGAGCGAGGCCTCCATCGCCTCCGGTATCCGGCGCATCGAAGCCATCGGCGGCAATGTGGCTCTGGAACGTTTCCTGGAGTTGAAGGAACATATGCAGGGGCTCACATCCTTCTGCCGTAAAAAGGAAGATGAGCTGCTCGATCACCTGCAATCCCTGGAGAAAAACCTTAAAGAACTCAAAAAGCAGAAACAGCCTGCAGCAGTCGAGCTCTCCCCGGTCACGGAACGCCAGCTGTCCTTCGGTGACTTCCGCTTCGTTTTACTCCACTACACCGGCATGGATCGCAAGTCGATCAGCAGTACCGCGGACGAAATCAAGCGATCCGGCAGAGCAGCCATCGTCAGTTCCGTTCTGGATGATAAAACGATGCTGGTGGTCTCGCTGCCGGAAACCATTCAAAAGAGTCTTCATGCCGGTCAACTGACCAAAAAGATCCTCGGCCTGATCCAGGGAAGCGGTGGCGGCCGCCCCGATTTCGCCCAGGGCGGAGCCGACCGGCCAGTGGACCCGGCAGAGTTTCAGAACCGTATCGCCGAACTGATCGATGAAGAGATGAAATAAACCGGTCCATGACGGCTCCTCATCTGGTGTGTCTGTTTGTCTTGTCCACCAGATCTGACCGCAGACGGAAAACAATGCGGAAAAAAAAGGAAAAAATTTGCAAAAGTATTGATAAATATGAATAATTGAGTTATTTGAATATTCGGTAATATGAATAGAAAACAATTGTGCTCCGTTTTTGGATTTGCGGTCATCATGCTGGCATTCCTTTTCCTGCGTCCTCTTTCCGCCGAGATCGAGATCCGGAAGAGTCCACAGGGTCATGTAACCATCGTCAACCATGCTCCCGCCGCAATCACCGTCCCAAAAGGCACTATATCTCCTTCCCTGGCGGCAGGAAATCCCTACCATAGCCTGATCATGACCATCAGCGCCACCTATGGGTTGGACCCGAACATCGTCACCGCCGTCTGCCGTGCGGAATCGGCCTTCAACCCCCGGGCGGTTTCCAGAAAAGGGGCGGTGGGGCTCATGCAGCTGATGCCGGAGACAGCCCGGCAGTACGGAGTCATCGATCGCACCGACCCCCTTCAGAATCTGACCGCCGGAATCCGTCATTTAAAATACCTGTACAGCAAATACCAGTCCCTGCCTCTCACTCTGGCCGCCTACAACGCCGGCGAAGAACAGGTGCGTAAATTCAGGGGGATTCCCCCGTTTTCCGAAACCAAGGGCTACATCGCCCGGGTCATGAGGCTCCTCGGGCTGCCGTACGACAGCGGCAGGGGTAAAAGCAAAGTATATCTCTACCGCCAGCCCAACGGACGGATTCTGCTCACCGACCAGCCCATGCCCACCAGCAAGGGATACAGAATTCTGCACAACTGACCTGCTGTGCTATAATATTTCCCAAATACATGCTGGAAGACGGCAGAAACAGGTACATTCCGTTCACAACGGATAAAGCATGCACTAAGGAGGTAGCAGCGCATGAATCAGGTTGACAGTAAAACCTTTGATGAACTTCTGGATAAAAGCGAGATCCTTGTGGCCGATTTCAGCTCTCCCGGCTGCGGTCCCTGCAAGAAGGTGCCGCCATTTCTGACCGAGGTACTCACCGAGATCAATGATCCGCGCATCAGCGCCTGCGAAGTGAACGTGGCCTCCGCCATGGACCTGGCCCGTCGCTACATGGTCATGAGCGTTCCCACCATCATCGTCTTCCGCAAGGGCCAGGAAACGGCCCGCTTCACCTCCCTGCCCAAGAAGGAGAAGCTGATCGCGGCGTTGAAGTAGGGTTTATCTTTGGTCCCAGGGACCCCAGGAACTTAAGTGAGGTCCCTGGAATTCCGAATACTCCTTCACAAAACAATTGCCTTGGCGGAAAGCTCCCACAGAATCTGTTTGATATACTCTTTCTGTCCGGGTAGGCCCGGCAGAGTCATCAGAATTCGGCCGCGGCCATCCACCGCCACCAGGCTGGGCGAAAGCAGAGGCTGACAGAAGAGAAAATGTTCACTCATCAGTTCGATAGGGAAGGTGTACCGGCTTTTCACCTCTTCGATCTCCACTGCGTCCCGCCGGTCGAGAACACCGATAATCGGGATGCCTTCGGCCATTTGATTCAAGGTTTCGGTCACATCCATGCAGGGTGGGCAGCTGTGAACCGAAAAGAAAAAAAACAGACCGAAACCGCAGTTCTGGAGCTTTTCTCCATCGAAGCAATCGAGATCAGGCTTTGTCAAATTCCCGGACCGACAGGATATGAAAAATAAAAACAAGCAGCCAACACATGCAATCAACCATTTACCGTTCACTTTATCTGGATATTGTGAATCAGTATTTTCCGTGACTCGTCTTCAGAAATTTCCAAATACTCTAAGAAAAACAACGCCTCGTCTCGGACATTATCCAATCCGAGAATCACA
>CAYMND010000127.1:0-7272 GCA_964391685.1 uncultured Clostridia bacterium
AGGAAAACACCCAGATCGTCTCCAGTTCCTCTCATCAGTTCTCGGCCACCACCGAAGAACTGGCTGCTACGGCTGAAGAACACAGCCTTCAATCCCAGGCGGTCAACGTCAGCATCCAGCATCTCGCGGAAGCTTCGGATTCCATTGCCCAAAGCGTGGAAGAGGCTCAGAGTCGAATCGAGCACTCTTCCAAACTGACCAACCAGGGGAGTCTGGCCATCCGCTCGACCATCGATGTGCTGCGCCAGATCAAGAGCAACGCCGAGAATCTGAACAACGTTCTGGAGCAACTGAACAGATCCGCAGCCGAAATCAACAAGATCACGGATGTAATCACTGAGGTGGCTGACCAAACCAACCTGCTGGCCCTCAACGCAGCCATCGAGTCCGCCAGGGCCGGAGAAGCCGGCCGCGGTTTCGCCGTGGTGGCTTCCGAAGTCCGAAAACTGGCGGAACGCACCGCCAAATCCACTCGGGAAATTACGGCCATTGTCGAGGGATTGCAGGAGGGAGCCGGGAAGGCCAACCAGGCGATGCAGGCTGTAAGCGGCGAAATAGATCGTGGAAATGAACTCAGTCAGGATTCCCTGGGGGTTCTCGATCAGATCGTGGCACTCAGCGTGGAAGTCATGGACAGCTCTCATGAGATTGTCAGTGCGATCATGCAGGAGAACCGGTCCATCGAGGAGATCAATGACAGTCTGGTCGCTATGGCTTCCGGAAGCAGTGAAGCGGCCAAGGCTGTACGGAACTTGGCGGTCACCGCGGAGGACCTCAGTGCCCAGGCCGAACTGCTTCAATCCCAGATCGAACGGTTCAAGACCTGAGGGAATATCTCATTCGGAACAGATCTGATCGATTGCTTCCGCAATCAACTGGGCGGCGAAAGCCAGGGTGATGTGCATCAAGCTGCCGACGGGGCGGCGAAGACGGCCCCTTTGATGACGTTCGGTTTCCTCGTCTCCCAGCGCTTTTTGCGGCAACTCGGCGGAGTAGACCACCCGAATTCCACCCTGGACTCCATTGCGGCGTAGAAAGCGGCGCAACGGTGCAGCCAGGGGACAGCCCCTGACCTCTTGTATGTCGCCCCGTTTTACCTGCCCGGGATCGAAACGTCGGGCCGCTCCCATGCATGATACGAATGTATGCCCAAGCTTGTGGGCGGCCAGCAGAAAGTAGGCTTTGGGACCGAAACTGTCGATGGCGTCGACGATGAAACCGCAGTTGTCAAGCACAGCGGATAGGGTCGTCTGGTCGAGGAAGGCTGGCAGCAGTTCCAGTTCCAGCTTCGGGTTGATGTCCAGCAGTCTGGTCGCAGCCAGTTCGATCTTCGGCTTGCCCATGGTGGAATGAAGTGCCAGCAGCTGACGGTTGAGGTTGCTTTCGTGGATGTCGTCGAAGTCCATGATTCGGAGAGTCCCCAGCCCGCTGCGGACCAATCCCTCGGCCACGGTATAACCGACTGCACCCAGACCGAGAACCGTCACCCGGGACACGGCCAGGCGGTTGAATGCTTCATCTCCCAAGAGCAGGCGGCTGCGACTAAACTGGTCCATAAGGAAACAGTTCTCCCATGTAGGTTTCCGAATTGTTCCATACAGTGTCCGCCAGTTGTGCCGATTCCAGTCCCAGCAGGTTGGCCGCCAATCGGTTGATTTCCGGCAGATTTTTTGGCAGGTTGATTTTGTCTTTATCGTAGATCCCCGGTTCCAGCAACGGAAAATCCGGTGCATCGGTCTCCAGCAGCAGGCGTTCGGGCGGGCAGGCGCACAGGGCCTTTTTCATCCGGGTATTTCCTTTTCTGCTCAAGCCTCCGTTGAAGGAAAAAAAGGCCCCGAGATGAGCCAGTCTGTCGATCCGCTCCGGGGCACTGAAGGCATGCAGATTGAATCTTAGTCCGTGGAAAGCCTGTAGAATTTCAATCATCTGGTCCCAGGCGTCCAGGGTATGCAGTGAAACCGGCAACCGAAAGCGGTCGGCCAGACGGAGCTGGGCCTCCAGGACATCCATCTGGCGAAGCATGGGGGTCTTGGCGAATCGTCCGTCCAGACCGACTTCTCCCAGGCCGCAACCACCGGCCTGCAGCCTCATCTCCAGGTCATCCAGCCAGTTGTTGCCGATTCGATGAATATACCAGGGGTGAACCCCGTAGGCCGGAACGATGCCTCGGACGGTGGCAGCGATTTCACGGACCTTCGGCCAGTCGCAGGGTTCGCTGCCGCAGCAGAGTGCACCGGATACACTGTTTCTGTTGGCGTCATTCCAGTGTGTCAGCCAGTTGTCGCCGAAGCGTTCATCCTGGAGATGGATATGAACGTCAAAATATTGTGCCATGTTCTTTCATTCTAGAGATCCGGTCGAACCATGTCAATCGAAAGGGGATGAGTGGACAGAGTGAAAGGTAACAGATTTTGGACGGTGCGGACAGGACGTCCACGAAGTTCAGAATGTCCATTTCATCCACGATGTCCACATGCCTGACCCGGAGTGTTCATCACCCTATTGACAAACACGCATGGAATAGTGTAAAGTATGGTTTCTCGCTAGGGCGCTAGACGGGCGGTTAGCTCAGCTGGTAGAGCATCGGTTTTACACGCCGATGGCCAGAGGTTCAAGTCCTCTACCGCCCAGGAAAAATGTGCGGGGTCGTAGTTCAGTTGGTTAGAACGCATGCCTGTCACGCATGAGGCCGCGAGTTCGAGTCTCGTCGGCCCCGCCATTTTAAGCCCGCTGGAAGCGGGTAGTTCCCCCAGGTTGGGGGCGATTTGGGTTCGACAGTTTTGACAAAGGTAAGGTTGCAGGCTGAGTGGGCGCCTCGTAAAAAGCGCCAAAACCTACAAGTGCCAAACAAGATTTAGCACTCGCTGCGTAATAAACTGCGTAGCCGTTCTGCCGTCTCTCTCCCGCGGGGGCGTCAGGGCGCAACAATGCGGGATAGTCCGAGTGCCGGGGCTCCTTCGGTGAACGGGCGAAACTTTAAGGGGGCCGGGCGCGGCAGTGTTTGTCTGTTTTGGACACCGCGTCTGTACGAAAACAGACTATGCCTGTAGAAGCTTTATTGGCGTCATTATTGGACGCGGGTTCGATTCCCGCCGCCTCCAGGGGCACCTTATGTTTGTCAGAAAATGGTATGCGTAATACATTATTGTCACTCCTTCTGATTCTGACTTTGCTTCCCACCGCAGTTTTCCCCCTCTCCGTTCAGTTCCGTTCCTTTGATCATCCCGGTTACACCCGTTTCGTACTCGAAAGCGATTCGCCGGTGGCCTACAAATACCGAACCGAGGATCGGGTGATCGTGGTGGATATCCAGGGAGAGATCAAGGAAGGGCCTCGTACCGTTCCCATTGCCAAGTCGAGTCTCATCGATCATCTGGTCACCAGCCGAGTAGACGGCCGCAGCCGTTTTGAGATCCACTTGCGGGAAGCTGCACGAATCAAGAGCCATTTTGTACTGGAAAAGCCCCATCGTATTGTTTTTGATCTGGTAAACGCCCCGAAGAGTGTTCAAACCGAGCCGCAGAAACCGGTGAAACCAGAACATGCGCCTGCAAAAACGGAAGAACAGCCCCAGGTTGCCATTCCGGAAGTCCAGGAAACACCTAACCAAGAGGCGGACCAGATGGAACAGGCACCGGAACAGGAGTTGAAAACACCGTACTCGGCCGTCGTCATGCGGCCCATCGAGACGGTCTGTATCGATCCGGGGCACGGTGGGAGCGATATGGGAGCGGTCGCTGAAGGCGGAGTTTTTGAGAAGGATATTGTACTCAATATATCCAAGCACTTGAGGGAACTTTTGGTCCGCCGTCTCGGTCTGAGGGTGATGATGACCCGGGAAGGAGACGAGGAAGTCTCTCTGAACAGTCGTGTGGCCAAAGCCAACAATGAAAAGGCCCAGCTTTTTGTTTCCATACATCTGAATTCCGATTACCGGCGCAGCGCGCGGGGGCCGGAGACCTTCTACGTCAGTCTGAAAGCCACTGACCGGGAGGCCGCCGAACTGGCCAAAAAGGAGAACGCTTCTTATGAGGAGATCGAGCAGATAGCCGATAGCAGCGATCTAAAAATGATCCTGTGGAATATGGCGCAGAACGAGTATATCCAGGAGTCGAGCCAGCTGGCGGTGGAAATCCAGGAGGAGCTCAATGAACTGCTGAGCACCCGGAACCGAGGGGTCAAACAAGCTCCTTTCCGGGTCCTGATGCGGGCTGCCATGCCGGCGGTGCTGGTTGAGATCGCTTTTCTCTCCAATCCGGGAGAAGCCCAAAGGCTGAAGTCGGACTCTTTCCAGATGGAAGCCGCTCTGGCTGTTTTTCGCGGGATCAACCGATTTGTGACTCGCTACAACAGCATGGTGACTGAATGAACAGACGTCTGTTGCGTCTTTTCATCATGGGTGGAGCGGTTCTGTTCTTTGCCGTGGCCATCATGACTTTCATCTCCTATCAGCGCAAACCGATGGCTATGCCCGAAACCATTCTTCCGGAAAACAACACCAGGACTGGGCAGGATTCCAGTTTCGACAAGACGGTCAACTGTTTTTTTTTTTCAGAAGGCAGCAACCAGATGCGAAGTGTCGGAAAACGACTGCAATCCGGAAACCGGCAGGATCAGATTTTTCAGGCTTTCCTCGAATTGCTGCTGAAAGGGGAATCCGGCTTTATTCTTCCGTTACCGACGGGAACCAGGATACGGTCCGTTTTTTACCTTGCTGAAAAAAAACGGCTGGTCATCGATTTCGAGGAAGGGCTGCGGGAGCATATTCTTAAGGGGACCAGCGCCGAACTGACGTTCATCTATTTTTTCGTCAACAATCTCTGCTTCAATTTCAAGGAAATTGAATCGGTTCAGTTTCTCATCGGCGGAAACGAATATGAGACCTTGGCCGGGCACATTGTTTTTGACGAACCTTTTTTCCCGGATTACTCATACTTGAGCGGTGTAAATGAACAGTAAAGCCATTGGAGTCTTCGATTCCGGTATCGGCGGATTGACGGTATACCGGGCGATAAAGGAGTTACTTCCCAAGGAACAGGTCGTCTTCCTCGGAGACACAGCCCGTCTTCCTTACGGCAGCAAATCCCCGGACGCCATTCGGAATTTTACCGAGGGGAACGCCTTGTTCCTGCTCTCCAAAAACGTCAAGATCATTGTCATCGCCTGCAACTCGGCGGCATCCCATGCCGCCGCTTTTCTGCAGGAGCGCATCGACATTCCGGTGGTTGAAGTGATCAATCCCGGTGTAGAGGCGGCCGTTTCGATGTGCCGCAAGCGTATTGGTATCATCGGAACCAGTGCCACGATCGCTTCCGGCGCCTATGAAAGAGGTGTGAGAAAACTGCGAGATGATGTTGAAATTTTGTCCCGTGACTGCCCGCTTTTCGTTCCGCTGGTGGAAGAAGGGTGGATCAATCATCCGGCCACCCGGCTGGTAATCGAGGAGTATCTCGGTCCGATGCGGGAAAAGGGTGTGGATACTCTGGTGCTGGGTTGTACGCACTATCCGGTTCTTCGTTCCCAGATCGCCGATGTGATGGGGCCGGGCGTGAATCTTGTCGATTCGGCCACTCCGACAGCCCAGCGCGTCGTCACTCTGTTGAACACTCTGGGCTGGAGAAGTGACGGCAGCGGGCAGAAATCCGACTCCTTTTACGTTACCGATTACCCGGACCGTTTCCGGCGTGTAGCCGAGATTTTTCTGGACAAGCCGATAGAGAATGTCATTACTGCCACCTTCACCACCATTTCAGTTCCCCAGGCCTGAGCTACGGCCACATATTTTTTTGTTTGATGGAGGATCTTATGCTGTCACTGATTGAAAAAATCTTGTTTCCGCTGGTTCTGACCGCCGCTGTTGCTCTGGCCGGTCTGGAATTCCGCAAGAAATTTCTTATGATCAAACTGGGTCGGCCGATACAGCGTATTGATCGGTTGCCTCAGCGGTTGATAACCGCTCTAAAGAGAGTGTTTCTGCAACTCTGTGCCATTGAGAACCGACCGGTTACCGGAATGTTCCATGCGACGATATTCTGGGGCTTTCTGGTTTTCGCCCTCATCACCCTCAACCATATATTCGAAGGCTTTTTCAGCGGCCTTTCTCTTTTCGGACACGGTTTTTTAGCGGATGCCATTCTCTTTTCCGCAAACCTTTTCGCCGGATTGATTCTGGTGGCGGTCGTCTATTTTCTTGTCCGCCGCTACATTGTCAAAGTGTCGACTCTGGAACGGCCGTCGCCGGAATCCCTGACCATCCTTATCTTCATCAGCATCCTGATGGTTAGTTTTGTCTTCTACGAGGTCCTGAAGATGGCCCGGAATCCCGAGCTGGTCAATTCGTGGAATTTTCTGGGAACTTGGTTGTACAAGGCCGCCTCGATTTCCGCCACGGTGAGTCCGATTTGGCTTTCCCTGGTATGGTGGCTGCATATTCTGGTGGTCCTGGCCTTTCTGGTTTTCATCCCTCACTCCAAACACCTTCACCTGGTGGCCGGACCGGTCAATCTGGTTCTGAAGAACGAGGGGCCTCTGGCGGAGATCCCCTTGGTCAACCTCGAGGAACAGGAGCAGTTCGGTACTCCGAAGATCACTGACTTTACCCGCAAAGATCTGCTCGATCTCTTTTCCTGCGCCGAGTGCGGCCGTTGCGACGATATCTGTCCGGCCCAGCAGTCGGGCAAGAGTCTTTCCCCGAAAACATTGCTGAACCAGCTGAAGGACAACCTGTATGAATCCGCCGATGCCTTGCGCAAGGGCGAAACCGACCTCAAGACTCTTTTTGCCGATGTGGTCGCCGAGGAGGAAATCTGGGCCTGTACCACTTGCGGTGCCTGTATGTCCGTGTGCCCCATGTTCAACGAACATATTCCGAAAATTATCGGAATGAGGCAGTACGGGGTTCTTATGGAGTCCCGTTTCCCGGACGAGTTCAACGCGCTCTACCGGGGACTCGAGAACCAGTTCAATCCGTGGGGAATCAACAACGATACCCGGGCCGACTGGGCCAAGGACATGGGTATTCCGATAATGGCCGAGAAAGGCAGTACCGATGTGCTGTTCTGGGTCGGCTGCGAAGGAAGCTTCGACAGCCATAACCAACAGAATGCCGTCAGGATGGCGGATATTCTGAAGAAGGCCGGGGTCGATTTCGCCATTTTGGGCTCGGAAGAACAGTGTTGCGGTGACCCGGCCCGGCGCAGCGGACACGAATATCTTTTCCAGATGCTGGGCATGGCCAACATCTGGAAAAGATATTCGTGTCCGCTGCGCCGG
>CAYMND010000128.1:0-7264 GCA_964391685.1 uncultured Clostridia bacterium
CCTGATTGCCGTATCCGCTGTTATACCATAGCATTCTTTTGAAAGGGAGAAAAGAGAGAGCGCCGTGGACAGGGTGGACTGGAAACAAGAACTGGACACAGTGGACAGAGTGGACGGCGCAAGAAAGAGAGTAACCCATAAAAAAAGGAGCTGTCAGTAAACTGAAGCGGCCCGTCCACAAAGTCCACTATGTCCAACCTGTCCACTGTGTCCACAAACTCCGGGCCCGTCCACCCCGTCCACTCTTCTTTTCAATTTCCTTGACAGGCGGACGTAGATCAACGATAATACAGGCTTATATCGCCGATCGTTTCCGCTTTTCCAACCGGTTTTCCCCCTACACCTGCGGGAACGGACAGCAGCAACAGGGAGCATACACATGTCACAGGAAAAAAAAGACTGGAAAGAGACACTGAATCTACCGCAGACATCGTTTCCGATGAAGGCCTCACTCAGCGCCAGAGAGCCGGAAATCATTAAGAAATGGCAGGAAATCGATATTTACAACCAGATACTCGCCACTCGATCCGAATCTCCCCGCTACATTCTTCATGACGGTCCTCCCTATGCCAACGGCAACATTCACCTGGGCCACGCCCTCAATAAAATACTCAAGGATTTCATCGTCAAGTCAAAATCGATGGAGGGACATTACGCCCCCTACGTTCCCGGCTGGGACTGTCACGGCCTGCCCATCGAGCACAAGGTCGATCAGGAGATCAAGGACAAACGCCATCTGATGAATGTCAGTGAAGTCCGCCGCCTCTGCCGCGAGTACGCTCTGCGCTACGTGGACATCCAGCGGGAAGAATTCAAACGCCTGGGTATCTTCGGAGAATGGGAGAAGCCCTACACCACACTCAACACTCGATACGAAAGCGACATCATCCGTCTGTTCAACACCTTCGTCCGCAACGGCAACGTGTATCGCAAGAAACGGCCGGTCTACTGGTGCATGAGCTGTCAGACGGCCCTGGCCGAAGCCGAAGTGGAATACCACAACCACACCTCACCATCGATCACCGTCCGATTCGCCCTGGAAAACATGCCGGACTTCCTGGCCCAGGCCGCCGGTGAAAAACCAGTAGATATTCTGATCTGGACCACCACCCCATGGACGATACCGGCCAATCTGGCCATCGCCCTGCACCCGGATTACGACTACGCTCTGTTCGAAACGGACGGAGAACTGTTTGTCGCCGCCAGCCGGTTGATTCCGGTATTGTGCGAGGAGACAGGTAAAAGCTTCCGTCTGCTCAAGGAATTCAAAGGCGAAACACTGAAAGGGTTCAAAGCCAGACACCCCCTCTACGATCGGGACTCACTGCTGATCAACACCGATTATGTCACCCTCGATGCGGGTACCGGCTGCGTCCACACGGCTCCCGGGCACGGTGAAGACGACTATCGGTCCGGCATCGAATACGGCCTCGACATATACTCTCCGGTTCGTGGAGACGGCAGTTTCGATGACAGCGCCGCTCCATACACCGGCTTGAACGTTTTCAAAGCCAATTCCAAAGTGGTGGAAGACCTGGCTCAAAAAGGACGACTGTTTCACCAAAAGGAAATCGAGCACTCCTACCCCCATTGCTGGCGATGCAAAAAACCGGTCATATTCCGTGCCACCGAGCAATGGTTCATCGCCATGGATCAGGCCGACCTGCGCCGCAAAGCCCTCGAAGCCATCGATCACATCGGCTGGTTGCCCGAATGGGGCCAGGACCGGATCACCAATATGATCGCCAACCGACCGGACTGGTGTATCTCGCGACAACGTGACTGGGGAGTCCCCATCCCGGTATTCTACTGCACTCATTGCGAGCATCCGCTGGTCGACCCGGCATCCATCGATCGGATCGCCGATATTTTCTCCGAGAAAGGATCCGACTGCTGGTACGAGATGGACAGCTCGACTTTCATCGCCCCAGGTACCCGCTGTCCCCAGTGCGGCAAGGAACAGTTCCGAAAGGGCGACGATATCATCGATGTCTGGTTCGAATCGGGATCCTCATGGGCGATATTGAAGCACCTGCCCGGTCACCGGTTTCCCGCCGACATGTACATCGAGGGCGGTGATCAGTACCGCGGCTGGTTCCATTCCTCTCTTCTGGTCGGTCTCAGCGCCTCGGGACAGGCCCCGTACCGCCAGGTCATCACGCACGGCTGGGCTCTGGACGAAAAGGGGCGGGCCATGTCCAAATCCATGGGCAACGTCATCAAGCCGCAGACCATCATCGATCAGATGGGAGCGGAAATCCTGCGGATGTGGATCTCCCTGGTCAATTACCGGGAGGACATCCGCCTGGGTAAGGAAATCCTTTCCCGGGTTACGGAAACCTACCGCAAAATCCGCAACACCTGGAGATTCATGCTGGCAGTCCTGCCGGATTTCGATCCGGATGCCAACCCGCTGGAGATTTCGGAAACCGACGAAGTGGACCGGTACATCCTGTCCCGGTTCAACGAAGTCAAGACCCGTATTCTCGCTCACTACAAGAAATTTGAATACCACCAGGTCACCCACCTGATGACCAACTTCTTCACCGTCGATCTCAGCGCGTTCTATCTCCACGTCAAGAAAGACCAGCTCTATTGCGACGCGGTAACAGATCCGCATCGCCGAAACGCCCAGGCGGTGATCTTCAAACTCCTCTCAGAATCCCTGCGCCTGATGGCCCCGATCCTGGCCTTTACCTCAGACGAAGCCTGGGACCATCTGCCTTCATTTCCCGGAAAGAGCAGCTCGGTTCACTGCGAACTGTTCCCCTCTCCGGAACCGGCTTTCGACACCCTGGTGGACATGGGCAAATGGGATGAGATCATGGCCTTGCGGGACAGGGTGCTCAAAGAAATCGAAACCGCCCGCAACAACCGCACCATCGGAGACTCCCTGGAAGCGCGGGTTGTCCTGAGACTGGACGGGAGCCTTTACCGCCTCGCCGCAGCCAACCTCTCCCTGCTCAAGCTGATTCTGGTGGTGTCCGGAATCGAGCTGAAGCAACAGGATCAGGAGGAAATCATCATTGAGCCGATGACCGGTCACAAGTGCCCACGATGCTGGAACCGCTTCCCGGCTCGTTCCGAAGCGAACGAAGACACACTCTGTCAGCGTTGCCAGGCGGTCACCTCCGCCATGGCGAGCGCTAAGGAATGATCATCATGCAGCGCGACAAGCTTCCGTTTCTGACCATCTCCCTGATCATCATCGTCCTGGACCAGCTGAGTAAAATATGGATCATAAAGAATATCGCTCTTTTCGGTTCAATCGATATCATCCAGGGATTCTTCCGCCTGTTTCATATCCGCAACACCGGAGCGGTCTGGGGACTTCTCGACCGAAACAGTTCCACCATCACCCTGATCCTGGCTTTTTTCTCCATAGCTGCCTTTCTGGTGATGCTGTGGCTGTTTCATAAAACCGATCGCAGCTGTCGTCTCGACCTCATCGCCCTTTCCCTGATCATGGGCGGAGCCCTGGGCAACATCATCGATCGCCTCCGTTACGGTTACGTGGTCGACTTCATAGAGCTCTACCACAAGAACTATCATTTCCCGACCTTCAACATCGCCGACAGCGCACTAACAGTGGGTGTAACCCTTCTGATCGTCAGCATCCTCTTCAAACGATGCCCTCCGGGCAAAAGCCCTTTCCGAGGTTGATCATGCATCCGGTACTTCTGAAAATCGGGACCTTTTCCCTACCCACTTACGGGGTCATGATTCTACTCGGCGTCATCTGCGCCTATTTCATCGGACGCAACCTGGCCAAAGCCCAGAGACTTCCACTGACTGTCCTGAGCGACATGGCCCTCTATACTCTGTTCGTCGCCCTGATCGGAGCCCGCCTTCTCCTGATCGTCACCGAACTGGATCAGTTCATAAAAAACCCGAGGCATCTTCTGGTCATGCTGACAACAGCCGGAAATTTCTTCGGGGGCCTGATCGCCGGAGCCCTGTTCGTCGTCTACTATATTCATCGGAAGAAACTTCCTTTTCTACCGGTCCTCGACGTGGCCGCTCCGGCTGTGGCTGTAGGGCATGCCTTCGGCCGAATGGGCTGTCTCATGGCCGGATGCTGCTGGGGTCGGATCGCTCCTTCCTGCCCTGTATCCATCACGTTCCACAATCACGCTTCACAGACCGGAGTGCCGCTGAATGTTCCTCTGTACCCGACTCAGATCGCCGAAGCCCTCTTCAACCTGTCGCTCGGCTTGACCCTCTTCTTCCTCAGCAAGAGGAAACATCATTCCGGCCACATCTTTTCGATCTATCTCATGGGGTACGGATGCTACCGTTTCATCAGCGAATATTATCGCGGTGATACCGGACGGGGTTTTCTTTTCGGCGACATGAACCACCCCTTTTCCAGTCTCTCCATCCCGCAGCTCATGTCGTTCTGTGCCATCGTCATCGGTATCGCTCTGTATCGGTATGCCGGAAAAAAAACAAACTGAAGCCAAGATCCGTTCCGTCAGGCTGACGGTCGAGACCGAAGGACAGCGCATCGACCGTTTTCTGGGCGATCATCTCCGGCAATTCAGCCGAACCCGTCTGGAAACTTTCTTCGACGGGCAGCGGGTATTCCTCAACGGTCAATCCTGCAAAAAAAGCGAAAAAGTCCACCGTGGAGATCTGGTGTCGCTGGACATTCCGATTCAGACGGAAGCTTCCGTTCCCGATCCCGATCCGGACTTACTGGAGGAGCTGTTCCCCCTTTTTGAAGACGACTGGTATATTGCCGTTCACAAACCCGGAAGAATTTCCGTACACCCGGGCAGCGGTGAAAGGGAATTTACAGTTGCAGATTATTTCCGCAACCGTTTTCCCCAGGAAGCGACACAGTTCAGCGATCCGGAAAGACCCGGCATCGTTCACAGGCTCGACAAGGACACTTCGGGCATTCTGCTCCTGGCCAAGACTCCGGAGGCTGCGGCGCTGATGCAGGCCGAATTTCACGACCGCAGAGTCGACAAGACATACCTCGCCTGGGTCGAAGGGACAATCAAAGCCCCATTCCTTCGACTTTCGGCTCCCATCATCCGTCATCCCCGCCAACGCATCCGTTACACCACAGCCCGCCCCGGAACCCCGGGCGCCCGGGATGCTCTGACCGAAACCCGACTGCTGGCCGTCCGTTGTGGCAAGAGCCTTCTTCGCATCCGGCTCTTTACCGGCCGGACCCACCAGATTCGGGTTCATCTGAGTTCCATCGGTCATCCCGTATGCGGTGACCGGTTGTACGGCAGCCGAACCTCTCTGGCCGGCATGACCGATTCCGGCATCATGCTGCATGCCCACCAGCTCTCCTTCCTGCATCCGTATACCGGTTATCGGGTCGACCTGTTTTCCATCATGCCGCCCCGGATGCACACTTTCTGGCACAAATTGAATCCGGTTTGCCACAATCCCGGAAATGGTCTATAATAGCGCAATGACGATGATCAACTTCCAGACGAGACGCAACCTGAAACATCTGGGAAGCCATGTGTTCACCAGTCTGTTATGCTCTCTTTTCTTCTTCGCATGCAGCGGAGGCAAACAGTCACCTCAGGATCAGAATGCCGCACCTCCTCAGCAGCCCGAGGTGCCGAAAACCGTTCTGAGCATATCCGGCAAGACATTCACCACCATCGACTTCGATCGTTTCGTCCAGTTCAAGTATTCGGGCATGAGTGATGTCTCGGACATCTCGGATCGCCTCAAATCAAGGTTTTTCGATTCCTTTTCTGACCACGCCTTACTGATCGTTTCTGCCGAAGAGGAAGGTGTAACCATCAGCGAAGGGGAGACCGCCGCTTATTTGTCCGACCTCAAGATCGTCACCGACAATCACGATGAAACAGCACTCAAGGAAGAAGCACTGATTCAGAAGTATCTCTTCAACCGGGTATACAATCAGATCGACGTGGATATCCGGGAATGCCAGGACTTTTATAAAAAACACCGCAATCAGTTCCGAAAAAACAAACAGATCATGCTGCACCAGATTCTGTTGAAGGATCAGAAGCGGGCGTTTGAAATCAAGGAGATCCTGGAGAGTACCCCTTCGCGCTTCGAAGAGTTCGCTCTCTCTGAATCCCAATCGATTGATGCCAAGAATAACGGTACCATGGGCTTTTTCGAGCAGGGACAATTGCCCCAGGAAATCGAAAAAATTGTCTTTTCATTAAAGAAAAACGACATCAGCCAGGTCATCGAATCTCCCTACGGATTTCATATTTTCCGGGTCAGCCAAATCCGGGAAGGTCACGACCTCTACTTCGAATCGGTCAGGGACGAAATCAAAAACAATCTTCTTTCCGACAAACTGCACCAGGCCTACGACTCTTTTCTGACGGATCTGAAAGAAAAACACGAAATCATCTCCCATTTTGAAAACCTACCCTTCAAATATGTGTCTAACGAGTATGGAGGAAACAATGACCCTACGCAATAAGACCGCCATTTTATCCCTGACTTTTATCCTGACTCTATTCGCCGGTTTCCTGACGGCCCAGACCGAAACCATCGAACGGATATACGCCGTGGTCAACGATCAGCTCATCACCTATTCCGAGATGAAAAACACGGAAATCCAGATGACCCAGATGCTTGCGGAGCAATTCAAGGGGGAGGAGCTTCAGAAAGAGATCGAGAAGATGAAAAGCACCCTTCTGGACACCCTGATCAAGCAGAAACTGGTGCTGTCCAAGGCCAAGAGCAAAAAATACGACGTGGGATACATGGTCGACGATTATATAAAAAACATCAAAAAAGAGAACAATATCAGCAGTGACGAGGACCTTCGCAAGGCGCTCAGCTCTTCCGGTCTCAATTACGAGACCTGGCGCCAGCATCTTGTCGATCAGCACATGCAGCAGCAGCTGATCTACGAAGATATCGGATCCAAGATATCGGTCGACAATTCCCAGATCATGGCCTATTTCCGTGAACATGAAAAGGAGTTCACCGTTCCCTTGACCCTGACCCTCGATGCCGTCTACCTGCCTCTGACCCTCGATGTGGAAACGCTGGCGCAGCAGAAAACGGAAATCGACCGGGCCCTGGAGCAGAAGAAACCGTTCACCGAGGTGGCGGAACAGTTCTCACAGCTTCCGGCCGATGAGAACAAGCACCGTCTGGGCACCTTCAAGAGCGGTGAACTGGACCCCAAGCTGGAAGAATCCGCCAAATCTCTCAAAACCGTCGGATCCGTTACTCCCTGGGTCGAGACCGATTGGGCTGGTATCGTTTATCCCTTGTGGAAAGAGTCGACGAACAC
>CAYMND010000129.1:0-3058 GCA_964391685.1 uncultured Clostridia bacterium
TCTCGGTTCGGCCACTTTTCTGGGGTACACTCTGTGGGACGGTGCGATGCGGAACGGCAACCTGACCCTGGTTACCAGTTTCTCTTACCTGACTCCACTCCTGTCTACTCTGGTCAGTGTCTTCTACCTGGATATTCATCCCGGGCTGGAACTGTGGCTGGGATGTCTTTTTCTGGCAGCCGGATCTTTCTTGAGCTGGCGCTCTCTGGAGCAATAGCCGAAAAGAAGCCCAGCGGCAGGTTTCTTGACAAAAAACGACCGTCTGCCTATACTTTGGCACAAATGAAAAGTACGCAGCGACCCAGACCGGTAGATACCCAGGAACTTCGATTGCACAATGAATTGTGGGGCTTGCTGTTCGTCTTTGTGGCGGTGCTGCTGCTCTTCAGCCTGACCAGTTATTCACCTTCCGACCCCAGTTTTTTTTCTGCCGGAACGGAAAACGGGATTGCCAATCTTGCCGGGCGGGTGGGTTCATATCTGTCCGCTCTGTTGTATACCCTTTTCGGTTACGCGTCGTTTATTGTCGTTGTCTATCTGGTGATCTGGTCGATCTTCTTTCTGATCAACCGGCGTGTTCCCAGCATGGCGACCAAGTCGGTGGGGTATCTGCTGCTGTGCATTTCTCTGGCGGCGATTTTCGATAATCTTCATCCTCTGATCTCTGTGGACGGAATTCAGGTCCGCAGCGGGGGCTTCATCGGCTTTATCGTAAACGATTTGGTCTCCGCTCAGATCAAGAGCGGTTTTGCCCTTTTTCTTTTCCTTTTTCTGGTCATCGTATCCCTGACTCTTGTGGCCCGTTTCTCCACGCGTCAACTGCTCGGTTGGCTGCTGAATAAGGGGCGCGAGATGATTTCCACTTTTCAGGCCCATTGGCAGGATCGACAGGACCGAAAGGAAGAGGAGGACCGCATCAAGCGGATTGAGGAGAAATACAATCAGAAGGTGACCAAAAAAGACGCCGTGGTCGAGGTGGCCAGGAAGGAGTTCTCTCCTGAAACGACGGAGAAGAAGCGATTGCTCAGAGAACCCAGCAAACTGCCGGAGGAAGCCTTTCTGTTCAGTGATATGGGGCAGGAGGGATTGAGTGGATATCAGGCACCTCCGCTGACCTACCTGGATGCACCCACAGCCCGCTCGCAGATTGACCATCAGGAACTGCAGGACAAGATGCACGATCTGGCTCAACGACTGCAGGAGTTTCGCATCAGCGGAAAGATCATGGAGTATACACCGGGACCGGTGATTACCACCTATGAATTCGTTCCCGATACCGGAGTCAAGGTCAAGGATGTCACCAACCTGGCTGAAGATCTCGCTCTGGTCGCCCGTGCCCAGTACGTCCGGATCGAACGGATTCTGGGCAAGATGGCCATTGGCATCGAAATACCGAACAAGAAACGCGAGATCATTCATCTTCGAGAAATATTGGAGTCTCCGGAATACCGCAATTCCCGTTCTCCTCTGACCATTGCTCTGGGAAAAAGTAAAAGCGGGGAAATATTCATCACCGATCTGAGAGAGATGCCGCACCTGATTATCGCCGGCGCCACGGGCAGCGGCAAGAGTGTAGCCATCCATACCATTCTTCTGAGTATTCTCTACAAGGCTTCACCGGAAGAAGTCAAACTGGTGCTGATCGATCCCAAACGGGTGGAGCTGGCCATCTACAATGCTCTACCGCACTTGCTGACTCCAGTGGTGGTGAGCACCAAGCTGGCCCGAAACGCTTTGGATTGGGCCGTGTACGAAATGGAAGAACGATACAAGAAACTGGCTTTACTGCAGGTGCGCAGTTTGGATCACTACAACAAGCGCATTGAACTGCTGGTCCATTCCGAAGGGGACATACCGGCGGATATCGGTGAACCGGTGAAGCTTCCCTATATTGTCATTGTTATAGACGAATTCGCCGATCTGATGATGGAATCGGCCAAGGAGATCGAGTACGATGTGGCTCGAATCGCCCAGAAAGCAAGGGCTGTGGGGATCCACCTGATTCTGGCCACTCAACGGCCTTCGGTCGATGTCATCACCGGTACGATAAAGAACAACTTCCCTTCCCGCATCGCCTTGGCGGTCCCATCGAAGCACGATTCACGCACCGTCATCGACGTTGCCGGAGCCGAGAAACTGCTCGGCCACGGAGACATGTTGTTCCTGCCACCCAAGACGGCTGTGCTGGTGCGCCTGCACTGCGCTTACGTGTCGGAGGAGGAGGCCTTGCGGGTGGTCAATTTCCTGGCCAAGAAGCAGAAGCCCCAATTCAATACCCAGGTAGTCAAACCGCAGTCAAGCCGGGAAGAGGGAGAAGAGAATGGCGATATGGATGACCTTTTCTTCCAGGCAGCTGAGATCGTGATCACCACGGGACAGGCTTCCACCTCTTTCCTGCAGCGACGTCTCAGTGTCGGATATGCCCGGGCGGGCCGGATCATGGACCAGTTGGAGGCTAAGGGGGTGGTTTCCGAGGCCAACAGCCGCAACCAGCGCGAAATTTTGATGGGAATGGAGGATCTTCCCGGACTCCGTGCCGGAGGAGATGCGGCGGAGCCGGAGGATGAGAGTTGAGCCGGGCCATTGCGAATTCGCCCCATATCTGATACAATTCCAACCATGGGCGATGTGTTGACGATCGGAACAGAAACATTTCCGGCCGACATCCCCCTCTTCATTCTCGGTCCCTGTGTCATCGAATCGGAGGACCAGACCCTGCGGATCGCCGAGACTCTGCTGGGATTGAAACGCGATTTGAAGCTGTCTCTGATCTTCAAAGCCTCCTTTGACAAAGCCAACCGCACCTCCATACATTCTTTCCGCGGGCCCGGTTTGGATCAGGGACTGCGCATTCTGGCCAAAGTGAAAGCCGAGACGGGGCTTCCCGTGCTGTCCGATGTGCATGAAACCGGTCAGGTGGAGAGCTGTGCCCAGGTTCTGGATGTCATCCAGATTCCCGCTTTTCTCTGCCGGCAGACCGACCTGCTTCTCGAGGCGGCGCGCACACCCTGCTGGCTGAATGTGAAGAAAGGTCAATTTCTGGCTCCTCAGGACATGA
>CAYMND010000129.1:3068-7232 GCA_964391685.1 uncultured Clostridia bacterium
CCCATGTGGTAAAAAAAGTCGAAGAGCTCAGGGGGAACACCGATCGCAGGCTTCTCCTGACTGAACGAGGCGCCACATTTGGCTATCGTGATCTGGTGGTGGATATGCGATCGATCCCGATCATGGGTGACAGCCGTTGTCCGGTGATCATCGATGCCACCCACTCCGTGCAGCAGCCGGGGGCTGCCGGTCAGGTCACCGGCGGACAACCCCGATTCATCCCCACAATAGCCCAATGCGGAATCGTAAGCGGAGCCCGGGGTGTTTTCATGGAGGTGCATCCCGATCCATCACAGGCCAAGTCGGACGGATACAACGCCCTGAAACTGGACGGCCTGAAACCGTTGCTGGGGAAACTGGTGGATTTATATCGCTGGAGAGTTGAACATGAGTGACAATATCCTGGCCACCGGCCGGGAAGTGATCCACACGGAGGCTCAGGCTCTGCTTCGGTGCGCGGCGCGTCTCGACGGCAGTTTTGGGCGGGCGGTGGACCTGATGATGAACAGCCGCGGACGCATCGTAGTTACCGGGATGGGCAAATCCGGTCTGATCGGGAAAAAGATATCAGCTATGCTGACATCGACCGGCACACCTGCGGTTTTCCTGCATCCCGCCGATGCCCTGCACGGAGACTTGGGAATCATCAAGGAGGACGACACCGTCCTGGCTCTGTCCAGCAGCGGCGAGACAGAGGAGGTGGTCCGGCTCATCGGCTATATCAAGCGTGTCGGTGTCAAACTCATCTCCATGGTGGGTAAGTTGGATTCGAATCTGGCCCAGCAGAGCGATGTGGTTCTGGACTGCAGTGTGGAGAGAGAGGCCTGTTCTTTCGGACTGGTGCCGACGTCCTCGACCACGGTAACCCTGGCTGTAGGTGATGCTCTGGCCATCGCTCTGATGCAGAAAAGGGGATTTCGCGAGGAAGACTTTCGGATTTACCATCCGGGTGGTGCCCTCGGCAGAAAGCTGCTCAAAGTTTCCCATCTGATGCATCGGGGAGAGGAACTGCCCCTGATCCGGCCGGGGTCCAACCTGATGCAGGTGGTCGATCTCATCGACGAGAAACGGTTCGGAGTCGGGCTGGTGGTGAATGCAGAAGGATCTCTTCTGGGACTGATCACCGATGGCGACCTTCGCCGACTGATCCGCCGCAGCGTCGATTTCAACAGCTGCATTGTAGACGAGGTGATGACCCGTTCACCCTTGTGCATCACTCCTGAAAAAATGGCGGTGGAGGCTTTGAAATTGATGGAAGATCGCCGCATCACCTCCCTGGCGGTAATCGACCGGGATCGTTTACTTGGATTGATACATTTGCATGACTTGTGGCGTACGGAGATGATATAAATGGATCAGAAAGAATTGGCCAAACGAGTGAAACTGATCGTAATGGATGTGGACGGTACTTTGTCGGACGGACGTTTTTTCATGCTTCCCAGCGGGGAGACAATCAAATCCTTTGATGTCAAGGATGGAACCGGTGTGGTTTTTGCCGGGCTGGCCGGGCTCCATACGGCGATCATTACCGGGAAGACATCGGAGACCGTGCGCCGTCGGGCGGATGAATTGCAGGTGGAGAATTATTACGAGGGGGTCAGCGATAAAACCGAGCCTCTGATGGAACTGCTCAACAAGTACGAACTGACCAAGGATCAGGTCTGTTATATCGGCGATGATATCGGTGACGCCGAAGTGATGGGAATGGTGGGATTTTCAGCGGCGGTGGGCGACGCACATCCACTGATCAAACGCATCGCCCATTATATCGCCAAACGCTACGGCGGACGCGGAGCGGTGCGGGAAGTGATCGATTTTATACTCGATGCCCAGGAGAAGTGGTCGGAGATTTTCATCAAGATCAAATCCTCGCAGAACGAAGAATCGCTGCTGAACCAGATCAATTCCTGACGATTCGTTTCAGGTTTCGGGATTGAAATCGGCTTTTGTCGTGCGGTCCTTGCCCTCCCTTTTCGAACGATAAAGGGCTTGATCCGCCAGACTGATCAGCTGTTCGGGTTTCATGTTCAAGTTCGGTATGGCGCTGACATAGCCTACACTGATGGTGACGAAGTCTTTCGGTGACCCGCTGTTGTGAGGGATGTTCAGGCGATTTACGGATTTTCTGATGTTTTCCGCCACTTTGTCCGCCCCATTCGGGTCAGTCTGCGGCAGGATCATCATGAATTCCTCTCCTCCGTACCGTCCGGCCAGATCCGCAGGGCGCAGTGCATTCCCGGCAAAGGCGGAGGCGATTTTTATCAAGCATTCGTCTCCGGTGAGGTGTCCGAAGCTGTCGTTGTATTCCTTGAAGTTGTCGATGTCGGCCAGAATGATCGTGATCGGCTGTTGCTCCCGGACAGCGCGCTGCCATTCCTGCCGGTAATGCTCCATGATGCGACGGTGGTTGGCGATTCCGGTGAGGTCGTCCTTGGTGGCCAGATCGTTCAGGATGCGGTTTTTTTCGGCGATCTGGCGTTTCTGCTCTTCCACTTCCCGTGTCCGTTCGCTGACGGCCTGTTCCAGAACACGTTGTTGTTGAGTCAGGCGTCTGGTATAGAGGTAGATCGACAGGCGCAGGACTCCCGCTGCCAGCAAAAGGTAGGCCAAAAAAGACGGCAGGCTGAGGAACCAGGGGGTGGCGATGCTGAATGAATAACTGTCCGTGGACCCCATGGTGCCGAAGATGTTGCGTGAGCGGATACGGAAACGGTATTGCCCGTGCGGAAGGTTGGTGTACTCCTTGCTGGAACTGGTGTTCCAGGCAGACCATTCGCTGTCGAATCCCTCGAGCATATGCTGATATTGGTTCCGTTCGGCGTGCTCGTAGAAGAGGGCGCTGAAATGAAAGTGCAGGGAATTCTTTCCGTACGAAAGGCTGATCGGGGACTTGGTTTCCAGTTCGTCAGTGCCGGGTAGATCGAGTGAGGATGCCGGAATATAGGTGCGGCTGTTGTTGACGACAACCCGGGTTATGAGGGTTTGAAACGATTGTTCGTATTCTTTTTTCTTTCGCTGGTCGAATCGGTACAATCCGTTGTTGGTACAGATCCAGCTGCAGTTGTCGGGGCCGGTGGTTACCGTTTCCACTGTGGCGGTGCTGACTTTTGAAAAGGGAATCCAGTCGATTTGCATCCGGCCGTTTTCTGAAACACGAATGCGGTTGAGCTGCTGATGGCGATGAAGCCAGAAAGCCGAACCCGAGGAATCATAAAGGAATGTGCCACCTTGTTCGGATGGCGGACTCTCAATCTGGAGCGGCTGGAAATCGAATGGAGGGCCTTTCAGATCCAGCAATCTGAAGTATCCGCTTGATGTGGACAAATACAGGTGATTCTGGTACAGGGCGATGAATACATCTTCCGTTTTCTCCAGAGGAGGACTGCCGCTGAACTCAATCAGCTGCGGTTTGCGGTCAGGATCGGTTGAAAAGGAGAGTTTGTACAGTCCCTGGTATTCGACGGTGATCCAGAAATCTCCGTGCTGATCGCAATGCAGTGACCGAACCGCTCCGGAGAGTCCTTCGATTTCCAGGGCCGGTACCGCCCGTTTGCCGTCCGGAGAAAGGCGCACGGCGGAGAGGCCTTCGCTGTGTCCCAGGAAGAGCAGTCCCGGATGATGAGGGGTTTCTGAAATGGAGTAGATAAAACTGCCAATGTCGATGATCTCTTCGGCCTGATCGCCTGACACCTGCAGGAGGCGTTGCCCGTCGCTGGCGTACAGCCGGTCGTTCCGACTGACATGAAAAGAAAAGCAAGGACTGCTGGTTCCCTCGAGATGAGTGAAGTTTTCCTGACCTGGAACCTTGTTGTGAATTCCGTAGAAATTGGACGCATAGACGATTCCGTGATGGTTGGAGGAGGCGGTGACCATCCCTTCGAGCCCGCGTTCGGTGGAGAAACGGGACAGGGGTGAACTCAGTTCGATGTAGGATAAGCCGACGTTCTGTGACACCCACAGATTTCCGAACCGATCGAGAAGAATGTGATAGATGTTGTCGCTGAGCAGGCCGTTTTTTTTGCCGATTTCATTGAGCAGATGTCCTTGGCCGTCGACCAGACGGAAAGGCAGCCCGGGTTTGCCCAGGGCGAACAGGCCCGGTTTCAACCAGATGAAGAGAGAATACCCGAGGTCTCCGGCCAGATCGGCCAGAGCGCCTTTTGC
>CAYMND010000130.1:0-7231 GCA_964391685.1 uncultured Clostridia bacterium
CGGTCGACGATAATGTTGTTGTAATCGCTCAAATCATCATCTGCCGTATCGGGATTGATCATAACGGCGTCGAGATACAGAACGGCATTGGTGTTAACGATACTCTCGTTGATCCACACGTCGGACATGATGACATCCGACTCTTCATCGGAACCGTCGGTTACACCTTTTATATCGCTCAGCACCAAACGGGTAGAGGAATTGCTGAGATTTTCCACGGCGTTGCATCCGGCAAGCGCCAGCAAAGTACCCAGAAGCAAAATCTTTAACAACCTGTTCATGGTGTTCACCTCACCACCTCCTACTTCACAATGCGGGGCGTGATAAAAATGAGCAATTCCCGCTTCTCTGTATACTTCTGTTTGTTACGGAACAAACTGCCCAGCAACGGAATCTTTCCGAGCAGAGGCACTCTGTCGACAGTATCACTGCTTTCCACCCGATAGAGGCCTCCGATGACGATCGTACCACCGTCCTTGACCATGATGGTGTTCTTGGCACTCTGGGTGCTGATCACCGGCCGCCCATCCACTTCACGGGAGAAATCGGCGGCATCGTTCTTGATGTCCACCTCTGTGATGATCGTCCCTTCCGCTGTGATCTGCGGTTTGACTTTCAACTCCAGGGCGGCGTTGATATAGGTGACGGTGTAGGTGCCGTTGGGCTGCTGGGTCTGTATCGGCACCCGGCGACCGTTGATGATTTCGGCTTCCATATTGTTCTGGGTGGTGGTCCGCGGCGACGACAGGATGCGAACCCGCCCTTTCTTTTCCATGGCCATCAACAGAGTATCCAGGTTGAAGGTCCCGGCCACGTTGCCGAAAGTCAATCCCAGAGCGGTGTTGGCTGCGGTATTTCCGGCGATGGGCAGGTTGACTGCGTAGCTTGAATCCGAAAATCCGGTACCGACGGCGACGGAATTGGGAAACTTCAGCGATGTCTGATTGCCATATCGGGAAGACATGACACCGTTCACCCCCCAATTGATTCCGAAGCCGCTGGCGTCGGTATGGTTGGTTTCAACGATGCGGGCTTCGATGGACACCTGCTGGTTGGCCACGTCCAGGCTGTCGATCAGTCGATCCAGAATTTTGACCCGATCCGGAACTTCGGAAATGATCATGCTGTTGGAACGTTCGTCAACCTGAATTTCGCCGCGTTTCGAAAGCTGTTTCTCCAGTATTTTCGACACATTACCCGCCTTCGCATAACTCAACGGACGGATGATCACTTCCAGTTTGCCCTCCTGATCGCGGGCTTCCTGAAGTTTCCTGAGTTCTTCCGCTTCCCTGGCCAACTCGTCGACTTTACCGACTCGAAAGATATTCCCCTCTACAACCATGCCCAGCTTGTTGATCTTGAGAAAGATATCCAGGGCCTGATCCCAGGGAACCTGTATCAATTCGGAGGTCACCCGGCCCGAAACCCCGGGATCCACTACCAGATTCAAACCAGCCAATTTGGCGATGATTTTCAGCACGTTCACCAGGTCCATGTTTTTAAAGACAAAATCGTAGGGCTCTCCGCTGTACACTTTGCTTCCTTCCGCGATTGTCGTCTTCAGAAACACCTGCTGCGACGTGTTTTCATTTCGGACATAGGGTTCGCTTGCCGGCGGATTGGTTTGAGCCTGGGCCGCTTCTTCCTTGAAAAAGGCTTCTTCGGCAGGTTCAGCAATCTGCACCACCTGCTGGGTCTTCACCTGCTCCACCGGTTCGATCTTCGGCGGCTCGGTTTTGGCCACCATATTTTTCACTTCTTTGGCGGGATTCTGTTCGTAGAATTCGACCAGCAACCCATCGGTAACCGTGTTCACCCGGTAGCTGCTTAAAAAAGCGAGATCGAAGACAATCCGATAGATTTCCGGTGTATTCGGCCCGCCTCTGATTTTGCGTACATTGAAGCAACCGATTTCCTCTTTCAATCCCTTCCCACGGACGCCCTGCAGATCAATGGCCAGACGGTACGGCTCCTGTTCAATGGGAATGATCTCGTACGGAGTTTCCGGCGGAACCCGGACAAGCAGCTGTACCGATTGCAGATCACTGTGTTTTACCTGAACGTTCAGGCCGGAAGAAGATTTCCGGGGTTGACTCTCCACTGGATTCTTTTCAGGCTGTACCGCAGATACAACCAACTCCTTGGGGAATTCAACAAACAGACCGTTTTCATTGCTGAACAGTCTGTATTGAATCTTGCCGGAAAGTTCGATTTCCACATCGTTTTCCCTGCAGGAGACAGACTTGATCAGCGGGGAGTCAAATTCATAACGCGTCTGGTTCAGTTGAAAGGACAGGTCGGCGCTGGCCAGCAACAGCCGGTTTCCATCCTTTTCGGTGACGTTGGGAATCGGCGGTATCGCTTCGCTGGTTACAAAGCGAAGCTGAACGACATGATCCCCTTCGAGCAGTTCAACCCCCTGGACGCTTACCTGGTCGGCACCCAAAAATGCTGTCACTGCCAGACAAAATATTAGAATTAAAAAACGCCTCATTTTTCCTGCTCCTCCTCAGGGTTTAAACGTTTGGATATCAACCGTTCAGTTGCCCCGCCTATGGCAATTGTCAAGATTTTTTTAAATATTACTGAATAACTGTCTATTTTAACAATTTCTCCATCGTATACACTGTCGCCCACCGTCACCAGATACGGTAAACTGTCAGGCCCTCTCATGGCGGCATAATACTTGCCGCCCTTGTAAATAATCCCCTCGAGTTCCAATTCATCGATCATCAGGCCTGCAATTCCCGGTATGGCCTCACGCCCCTTGGAATCCTTCCCGGCCTTGGCGTTGGTCATCAGATCCCAGAAAGGATCTCGCCTGCCCCTGGGAAGATAGATGAAGGTGTCCTCTGCAGTCTCCTCCTGGGTCTGCTCCTGTGTTTGAGCACTGGTTTCGGAGGCCGGAGGAGTCGTTTCCTCCTGGGAGAACAGACTCGAAGTCCCGATTCCCGCCAGGCTCAACACCAGGCCGGAGTAAAACAACCAAAGTCCTATTTTTCTCACTTTCTGCCCCCTTGCAGAGTCCTACGCCGTCGGCTCTTGCTCTTATTCGATGCATCTTGCTCCAATTGCAGGGGTTCATCGACATACGTGTAGGTCGTTGCGGTAAAACTTGCATCAACCGTAAATTCGTTGGTCATCTGTTTCCTGGGGACCAGTTTCAGATTGTTCACCGTAAAGAGTTTGGTGATTTTGGACAACTGATCAAAGAAAATTCCCAGGTTATGATAGTTGGCCTCCACGACAATATCCAACGGGATCTCCGTGTAGACCTGCTGCTTCTGATTCGGTTTCTGTACAAACTTTGTGTTCTTCAGTCTCGTGTTGGCGATCAACGCCTGGACCTGCTTGATGATTCCGGCGATATCCTTTTCTTCGGGCAGGATATTTTTCAGGAGGTTGAGCTGTCCTTTAATCGTTTCAACTTCAGCCTTGATCTTTTCCAGATCCTTCACCTTCAGCTGGGCCCTGCGAATTTCCGTATTCAGACCGTCGATCTCTTTGGTCAGCTTCTTCACATCCTGGGTCGAGTCGCTGTACCAGAAGTAGTAGAAACCGACCCCCACCACAAGCCCCGCCACCAGAAATATCACTAAAAATTGACCCCACCACGGCATATTTTGAAGATCCATTTACATCACCTCTTTGGTTTTACCCGGCTCTTTGTAGCTACAAGTGAGCCGGAATTCGTAAACCTCTACTCCTTGTAAAACCTTGAGCTGGCTGTCCTTATACTCGACATTGGGGAAATAGTTGGAATCTTTCAGCCTGGAGATGAAATCCGCGATCAGATTGTTGGTCAAAGCCTTACCGGAAATCGATACCGAACCGGAATTGTACGTCATCTCCGTAATCCAGGCCCAGTCCGGCAAAGCCTCGGATACTTTGTCCATCATCTTGACCACTTCCTGCTGCCGACTCTTCAGCTCGTTGATGATCTCGATCTTCTTTTTCAGCTGATTCCGCGTATTCTCCAACTCATCAATGGTCTTCAGGGTTTCCGTATACCGGGTCATCTCCGTTTTCAAGCGGGCGGAATCTTTCTTCATCCGGTCAATTTTCTGACTTTGCAACCAGAAAACTGCACCCACAACACCCAGGACAATCACCGCTGCCGTTACAATCGCCGGAATGTTGACACCTGCAGCACTGGGTTCCGCTTTCGAAAAACCTATCGGACCTTCAGGCGCTACGCTCTCCTTCTTTTCGGGGCTTAATAAATTGACTTTAATCATTTATCATCTCCAACAGCCCTCAGAGCCAATCCTACAGCAACAGTAAAAACCGGGGCCATTTCATTGATAAAATTCCTGTCAAAGCGATCCTTGACCTCGATTGTATTGAACGGATTGACGATTTCCACCGGAATGTCGAATTCCTGAGAGAAGAAATCGATGATGGAATCCATGTTGGCGGTTCCACCGCTCAACATGATGTTGTCTATCCGTCCTTCACCGGCTGTCGAACGGAAAAACTCCAGTGTCTTTTTGATTTCATTGCGCAGTTCGCTGAAAATGAGATTGACAACCGGTTTGACAGCCCCTGGAGACACTCCGTCAACCTGACGCCCTTTTTTGACCGACTCTGCTTTTTCATATTTCAAGTTCAGTTCTTTTTGGATCAAATCAGTGAATTGATTGCCACCAAATGCGATATCCCGGACAAAAATCGGATGACCACCCTTGGCGATCACCACGTTCGTTATTGACGCTCCAATATTGATGATCGCGATGATCCTGTCTTTATACATTTCATAATTGACCATTACGCTGTTCAACAGGGCGAACGATTCAAGATCAACGAACAAAGCGTTTTTACTGGCCATATTGACGACATTGAGATAATCGTTGAGCTTCTCTTTTTTCGCCGCCGCCAGAATCACGGCCACCTTATCCGGATGGACATCGGGGGACTCAATGATGTCGTAATCGATGTTCACCTCTTCCGGCGTAAACGGTATGTGGGGCCGGGCCTCCCACAAAATATGCTCGTGCATCTCCGCCGAGCTCAATCGCTGGACCTCGATCCGCTTCACAATAACAGAGCTTCCCGAAACGCCCATCGACAGATTGGCTGTCTTGGCCTTGCTCTCGTAAAATATATGCTGAAGCGCATCGGACACCGCAGTCGAATCCATGACACTGCCCTCAACAATCGACTGATACGGAACAGGTTCATAGCCCAACGAGATCAACTCGTATACTGTCTGTTTTCCTCGCTTTTTTGGTTTCAGCTCCACCAGCTTCAACGCAAAAGAGCCCATGTCCAAACCGACACACTTCTTTTGTCCTATTTTTAGAAAATCAAGAAAGGCCATTCGCATCTCCATCCTTTAATGTGATACATATCAAAAATTAATTAGCACACGATTTTTAAAATGTCAAGAAAAAAAAACATTCTTTTTTATTGATATATCGGCGTTGTCAATATCACTACCTACCCAAACACTGTATATACACAAGCTAACTTCCACACACTCTACATATCGTGTTTCCAAAAAAAAATGAAATTTAACTTCCAACCCCTGAAATTTGATACTCACCGGACAGGGCGAAAACCATATAGACTGCAGCCGACTCATTTCTGCATCATCCGGATATATTGATTGTTTTCAGACATGGTATGATTGCTTGACAATGGCTCGCAGCGCGCTTTGCCGTCTGCCGATGAATTGACTAAAGGCATAAATTCATATACTATTGAATACGCTTGTGTGCCCTGAAGCCACAAGCATTCTTCGTTGGAAAATGAATAAACATGAGCGGTTACACCAACAATCAGCGGGAAAAAAGGCCGACATTATTCACTTCGGCAGGATGCCATAACAGGATGCCATAACAGGATGCCATAAAATGAGTATAATAAAAAAGAAGCAAAAATAAAGAAGGAGAAAACCAGGGATGAAATTTCTCAAAACCATCGACGAAAAATGCAAAGGTTGCCTGATATGCGAAGCGACCTGTTCCGCCTTGTTTTTCAAGGAGAACAGCACCGAGAAATCACGCATCTCCGTTTCCAAAAGCGAAAACGGAACCTTTCATATCACCGCTTGCAACCAATGCGGTATCTGTGTATCCGAATGCCCGGTCAAAGCATTGTCGGTCAACAAGGCTGGAGTGATCATGCTCAACGCAAAGCTTTGCATCGGGTGTCTGGCCTGTGTCGCCATTTGCCCGACGGGAGCCATGAAACATTACCAGGGAGCGCTGTCTCCTTTCAAATGCATCGCCTGCGGCACCTGCGTGGAAAAATGTCCTGAAAATGCACTGATGATTGTTGAAGAGGAGAGATGAAATGAGCTATGATTTGGAAAAAATAAAAGCGGCCCACAAAATCCTGAATGAATTCCATTACCCTCTGGGCAAGGTCGACCGGGGGTATACGAACAGAACGCTCTACATCAACGTGGGCAGCCTGGAAATCAAGGAAAAACCGGTGGACGAACAGATGAAAAAACTGTTCACCGGTGGCAAGGGCTTCGGACTCAAGCTGCTTTGGGATGCTGTAAACGAGAAGACCCGCTGGGATTCTCCCGAGAATGAGATCAACATCGCCGCCGGTCCCATTGGCGGAAACACAAACTATCCGGGATCCGGCAAATCCATCGTCGTTTCCATATCTCCTCTGACCAACATACCCATAGACAGCAACGTGGGCGGATACTTCGGTCCCTATCTGAAATTTTCCGGTTTTGATGCCCTGGAGATCCAAGGAAAAGCGGATCGTGACGTAATTGTCTTCATTGACGGGGATACCGGAACCGTACAGATCATCGAAGCCCCCCTGGAGGCTGTCGACAGTCACATTCTGGCGGAACAGATGACGGAGATCTTCGCCAAAGACGAGGCGGATCGCCTGCACGTCGCCGTCGTTTCTGCGGGCCAGGCCTCCGATCACGCCCTGATCGGCTGCCTGAACTTCTCTTTCTACGACAAGCGCCGCAGAGTCGCCCGCCTCAAGCAGGCCGGACGAGGTGGAATCGGCACCGTGTTTCGCAACAAGAAAATCAAGGCCCTGGTCGTCAAGTTCTCATCACTGAAAGGGGACTCCAACAACCCCGCCGACCTCAAAACCCTGCAAAAAACCGGCCTAAAGCTGCACAAGGAAATCATCGAGGCGCTTGCGCTCCGTATAGCCGGAAGATACGCTTTTGAAGATGTGATAAATCCTGAAACCGGCGAGGTGATCGTCGAGAAGAATCAGATGATCTCCGACAAAGCGTCAGAGC
>CAYMND010000131.1:0-7228 GCA_964391685.1 uncultured Clostridia bacterium
GGGGGTTCTGGAAGGATGCGCCGATTACCGAACCGGTCTGGGCTGCGATGACTCCCAACAGCGAATAGACGAAAGCGAGTCCGACGACGAAAAAGAGCGAAAGGGAAAAAGCCTTGGCCTTGCTCCCCTGGCTGCGGGAGCCGACAAAACCCATGATCACCGGAATGACCGGATAAACGCAGGGGGTCAGACTGGTCAGAAAACCCAGCAGAAACACGGACAGCAGTGCCCAGACGGAGCGCCCGGTCAGCTGGTTCTGAAAACGACCGATCAACCGGTCGACAAATCCGGAATCTCCGTCGGTCTGGCGCCCGCTTCCCGTTGCTGGAGCTTCCGTTTCCGCACCGAAGGCTTCTTCGACAACCAGATCCAGTTCCTCCTCATCGGGAGCGAAACACATCTCTGTGGGACTTTCCTGGCACATCTGCCAGGAAACGGTCAGTTTCAGAGTCTGCGGGGGTGTCCAGGCCGCCCGGGTCAGCAGGGGCGCACGGAGAACCACCGTTCCTTTGTAAACCAGCTCATCTCCGAACGGAATGCCCTCGGGATAACGGATCTCCCCCAGGGAAAACGCCGGGTTTTCAGCCAGACGGAATCCGAAAAAACCGTACTTGATATCCGTGATATGGTGGTTTTCCGGAACAGTCAGATGGACCAGGACGCTCTGTCCTGCCCGATCGAATTCCAATCGAACGGCAGGTCTCGGCATATCGCCGAACTGGGCGGAGAGGGGCATTTGTGCCAGAAGACCGAAAATCATGCAAAAAACCGGCAAATATTGTTTTATCTTGACCATAGTGGTCCTATTTTAAGGATCCGCATCCCTCCCTGTCAAGAGCCATAAAACAGGCAGGCGCTTGCAGATCCGTCCCACTCATGTTAAAGGTAATGCAGGCACGAAATTTTACTGCTTGTCCCTCAAGGTTCGGGCGGCCTGTTTCGGGCAGGGAGGTTATCGAAAATGAAAACAAGAACTCTTTTTTCGTTACTATTGATGGTGACCCTGTTTCTGATCTGCTTCCAGGGTTGCTCCAAGAACAAGAAGGCGGAGGAGTTGCAGAACATATTGGCCCAGAACCATCTGCCCTTCACCATGCAGGCCGGATCCGCCGCATCGGAAGTCCGGGACAACGGTCAGACCGTCACATTCCGGAACTGCGAGTTCAAATTCAATCCCGCATTCATGAATGTCATCAACCCCGGTGCGGAAAAACTGTTCGGAGAAAGTCTGGGTCAGATCGTCGCCACCGCGGATGAAGCGGTCTTTTTCTATCGTCCCGGTGAACAGCTTGAGTTCATCAGCCTGAGTGGAATGGAATTCAAAATGGACGAGTCCCTTTTCAAAAAACTCGACCCCCAGGAAGCAATGGATCTCGACCTCGTCGTCAAGGTGAAGAGCGTATCCATGCAAGACGCGGACTTCACTCCTTTTCTCGACAAGAACCTCACGGACATGAAGAAACTGTTTCAGGCATTGCTGGTCGCCAATTCCGCCTTTCAGTCTGATTTGCAAGGAATTTCCACCGATTTCGACTTTCAGTTGAAGAAAAATGAAAAGAAAAGCAGCCACTTCACCTTCACGGTTGAGGACCTGAAAATAACCCAGTCGACCGCCTCGGAGTTCATGGCTTCTTTTTACGATATGGGACCGGAAAACTGGGTGCAGAAAACACTGGAAGAAAAAAGTGACCTCTTCAAGATTGAGATGGACCTCGAAAAAGTGGTGCTGTCGGCCAAGTACAATTCCAAAGACTCAGCGGAGGCGGAGCCCAGCGAGAAGCGTTTCGATTTCAAAACCGAAGCCATTTCTCTCTCCTACCAGCTTTCCCCGACGGAAGACCAGAGCGCCTTCCATTTCACGGCCCGCTCGAGCCTGTCCGGCCTGAAACTCGATTTACCCCATAAACCGTTCATCAGTCGTATTGTCGATATCGAGTCTTTGAAATCGGAATTTTCCCTGTCTCCCCTGAGCGGGAAACTGGTCGAACTGTACCTGGATATCGGCCGCATCGCCATGAAAACCAATCAAGCCGGACCAAAAGACGAAAAAGCCCAGCAGGAAATGGCACAGCAGATGATGCCCAAAATCATGGCCATCAGCGGGGAATTCTTCCATTCCAAACCGGTTCTGACGTATTCCATTGATCCGCTGAAGCACCCCTGGACCACCATTCGCGGGAATGCCTCCTTCTCCCTTCCGTCAGCGCTGGGACCGGTGGGAAAAGCCGCGTTTTCCGTCAGTCAGGTGAAATCCCTCCTGGAAAACCTGGTTGAAGCAACCGCCATGGCCCCGGAGCAGGCCAAGGGATTCACCGATTTCATCATGCAGTACCTGTTGATCGATGAGGAGGGCACCGGACACCTGACCTTCGAGATGACGGAGGAGGCGCCCGGAAAGGGGTTGATCAACGGGAAACCGATGAAATAAGCCGGGATTCGACCTTCCCCCCTATGCCCCCCTTCCTGAAGGACGGGGGGCTTGAGAAGATATCATACATCGTGGCTTTCATTCCCCTTCCCTTCAGGGAAATGGGGGTGAGGTCGAGAAGTCGTGAGACGTGAATCGTAAAACGTGAGCCGTGACACGAAAGTCGTGACAAACCCTCTCAACCTTCTAAACTATATTCTTTGAGCCTCGTATTTCGGACCTTCCCCCCTATGCCCCCCTTCCTGAAGGACGGGGGCTTGAGAAAAAGGGGATAACACGGGGTGAGGTCGGATGGGGGGTGTCGTTCTGGGGATGAGTTCCCCTATCTGTTTTTTAAAAAAAAAGAAAAAATGCCATTTTTTTGACAGAAATCCTCAAGTTTTTGGCGAGCTCGTCGAAATATAGAATGGAGTATTATAATGAAATTGGACGAGATCGCCTTGCACAGCGTACTGAAAGCGTACGGCAATGAACTCAAGACGATCCGCCCGGATAAAAAAATCCAAAAGCCCGATATATCAACAAAAACAGAAGATCTTGACCCAGAAAAGATCGAAGGACTCAAGATCGCCCAGTACGATCAGAACGGAAAAGTCAGAGAAAATACGGAAAAAAAACAACAGATTATCGATTTCTTTGAATAACTGGCACCTCTTTTGCTATTATGTTTCAGGACAGAAACATGACAACATTGAGCGTGATCAGTGAAGACGTTGGATTCATCAGAAAGATCGAAGAGTCCTTGCCGGGATTGAACATCAACGCGCAGAATCGTCTGCCGAGAAACCTGCACAGGGAGAATGATCAATTTTTCCTGTTGGATACGGAAAACATCTCCGAACCGGAAATGAACCGGATCATCAGCAGATTAAAAAAGAAAAAAATCCCGATGATCATCGCCGCTCCCACCGGAATCGACGCCCCCACCGTTCTTTCCTGGACTCAGCACGGGGTTCTGACCGTCCTGTTCAAAAATCAGAGTACAAACGAAATCAAGAAGGAATGGCGCAGGCTACGCACCCAATATCGGACCCTGCTGGAACTCAAGGAAGTGGTCATCAACGAACCGCGCTTCGCCGATTTCATCGAAATGATCGGCGGACTGACCACGGACAACGATATCGGCCGCAACATGAACCACCTGCTGAATACATTGCGCAGCACGTTCCGCTTCGATTCCGTGGCTCTCTACATCACTGTCGATAAAACTCTGAAAAAGAAAATCGAACTGGGCCAGACACAGGATTCCCTCTTCCCGGAAAACCTGAATTCCCGTCAAGCCTCGAAAATCAGGGCCTTCCGCCACCCGATCCAGAAAGGACCGGACCAGCGAGGCAGGAATCAATTCCCCTTCCCCGCCGATTGCTGGTTCATTCCTTTGTATACCGACAACCGGTTCATCGGCCTGATTGTCGCCCATCACCAGAACGGAATGTCGGCAAATACCGCTGATCGCATGCTGATCGACGCCTATGCCAGACAGGCATCGCTGGCATTGGAAAACGCCCGGCTGTACCGGGATGTTCTCAAAGCCCAGGACCGCCTGGTCACCGAAGAAAAGAAAGCCCTCCTGGGTCAGATGGCCATCAGTCTGAACCATGAAATCAACAACCCTCTGAGCATCATTTCCATGGAAGCCCAGCTCCTGCAGAAACGAATGCCCGGCCAGGAAGAAAGCATGGACCAACGTCTGACCAACATTGAGAACAATATCGAAAGAATCAGAAAAATTCTGGAAAAGATATCATCATTGGAATTGGAGGCGACCGAAATCGTCGAATATTTAAACGGACGGAAAATGATCGATCTGCGACATGGTAATTAGAGTTCTCCTTCTGTCGCTTTGCATGATGGCCGGCACTCAGGATCGGCCTGATCCCCTGCAGCAGATCGAACAGCTCCGTCTGAACCGTTCCATGAAGGAGCTTATTCCCCGGGCGCTGACCCTTCTCGAAATCCCTTCCGTCTCCCTGGAAGACAAGAGCAAGCTGCAGCTGTACCTCGGCGAAGCGTACGCAGCGTTGAATCAGCCCCAGGAGGCCGTCAAGCACTTGTTGGAGGTGGAGCGCACCGCTCCCCGATCTCCGTACCGGCTCGACGCATATCTGCAGCTGAAGAAGTTATACCGGGAAGATCCGGCACGTTATCAAAGCATCCTCGAGAAAATATTCATCGAATTCCCCAAGACCGATGAGGCCGTCGCCGCCGGCAGGGAGCTGGCGGAGCTGCATATCCGCTTCAAAACCTACTCCCGGGCCGTTGAGGTGCTGGAGACATTGTACAAACTGTGGAAAACTGAAGACCCGGACGGTATGTTGAGACTGCAGCTGGCCACTGCCTATGCCGGACTCAGAGATTACATCGAAGCGGCCGACTACCTGAAGAATGTCGAGCAAGAACATCGCAATCTGCTGCTCAAAGAGCCCGCCTTCATACTCACCGCCGCCCAGATCCAATACAGTACCCGTCATTTCGCAGAAGCCATTTCACTTCTGGAACGGCTGATCAACGTCTTCCCCTCTTCCCCTCTGGTCCTCGACGCCGCCGTTCTGCTGGCCAGAAGCCAGGAACACAACAAAAATCCGTTCCTGGGAGCAGTCACCCTGATCCAGGTCATGAAAGATCGTTCGCCGGGCATTCGGCGTCATGAAATGATGCTGTTGTTGGGGCAGCTGCTCAGCCTGCTGTCCCCGGATGAACGGGATCAACTGGCCAGGTCTTATCCGGGCATGACCGATATCGACCAGCTTCTCAGGCAGGTGTACGCCAACGCCCAGGAGCCGGACCTGAAACGGCAAGCCTGCCAGATTCTGGCCCGGGACCTGCGCAACAGGGGATTGCCGGACAAAGCGGCGGAGCTTTACATCGGCTATCTGAAGAAAAACCGTGAGACAGAGATCATCCGTCAACTACGTGACAGCATCGACGAATGGCTGGCCCAAATCGAGAAGGACCGGGACATTCAATCACTCCGGAGATTCTGGACCATTTTCCGGAACCAGAAAAGTTTTCTTTCCGGCAACAACCTGATCGGGCTGGTCCGCCTGCTGATTTCCCATGAACAATATGACGCAGCCGAAGAGATTGCGGCCCATATCCGGCGCTACCGGATGTACGAACCCCATTGGCCGGAAGCCCAGGAACACCGAATGACCGTCCTGCTCAGGATGCAGCGTTTCGACGAACTGCGTCAGGCCCTGGAAGAAATACCGGACCGGGTACAAAACGAAAGCCTTTTCCGCTGGTTCGCCTGGCAGCTGGCCCAAAAAACCAACGCCGATGACGTGACAATCGACAAACTCCTGGAAACTCTTCCGCCTCTGAATCCCAAAATACCGGCTTCCTGGTCTCTTCACATGGCCGCCGTCGACCGACTGATCGAAAAAAGAGCTTTTTCCGAAGCCCGAGCCAGACTTCAAGCCATATCCGGACACAGCGACATCTTGTCCTCCCAGACAACGGACCTGACCCGGCGCTTCGCCCTGCTGGCCTTTCACCAGGGCGAACTGGAACAGGCGCTGACGCTCTACCGTGATCTGGCCCAAATTCCGGAAGAAGAACCCTGGGCTTTATTCCGCCAGATCACCGTCCTCAACCGGCTGAACCGAAAAGAGGAAGCCGATCGGCTGATCCTTCGGCTGAAGAACCGTCACCCCGACTCCTACTGGAGCCGACAGATCCGATGAGCAGCGACCAGAAGGATCTGTTTCTGCTTCGTCAGGCTTTCGAAGAGTTCATGGCCAAATCCGCAGAGTTGGAATCCGCTTACACCCGTCTGAAGGAGGAATCACAAAACCTGTCGGCCTATCTGGGGAGTATTCTCGAAAATATGGAAGATGCAATTCTGGTGATCACCGGCAAGGAGTCTCTGGTTCTGTGGAACAGTCCGGCCCTCCGCTACCTGCCGCTTCTGGGAAGAGTATCTCCACCGGTGTCACTGGAAACTGTGCTCGACAATGTCCGGTTCGATATCCGTTCTTTCCTTGAAGGAGAGGAAGATCACCTGGAATCTGTGGTCGAAATCGACGAAAAAGTCTGTGAAATCTCCGTCAGCCGCCGCCCCTTTTTTTCCATTCAGAAGAAACTGTTGGGCAGACTGCTGATTATTCACGACCAGACCGAAATCAAGAGACTGGAAAGAAGAAGCCGCCAGGAGGATCGCCTCCGGGTCATGGGTGAGTTGGCAGCGGAGATGGCCCACGAAATCCGCAATCCTCTGGGCAGCATCGAACTGATGGTTTCCCTGCTGGAACAGGACATGCCTCGGGAGAGTGCAGGCTCCTCCCTGGTCACTCGCCTGCGCAGCGCGGTACAGAGTATGAATCACACCGTCAGCAACGTTCTGCTCTACACCCGGGAGATCCAGTTGAAAAGGAGGCCTGCCGTCCTGGCCGAACTGTTCAGCCATGCGGAAACCGCAATAATGACTTATATTTCCCGCCAGGCTCTTACGCTTTCCCGGTCACTGCCGGACATCACCCTTTCTCTGGATATCGAGCTGATGCAGCAGGCGCTGGCCAACCTTCTGCTCAATGCCGCCCAGGTCAGCCCGCCGAAGGGGACCATTTCCATCACCGGTGAGCGGGACGAAAGACATCTCCTGCTGACCATCAGCGACCAGGGACCCGGTATCAGCCAGGAAGCCCGCGGCAAGCTGTTCACACCGTTCTTCACCACCAAAAACTCAGGTACCGGTCTCGGCCTGGCTATGGTCAAACGGGTTGTGGAAGCCCACAACGGAGAAATCGCGTGCCTGCCCAACACCCCGGGCGCCTCATTTCAGATCCGCCTTCCCTTGGA
>CAYMND010000132.1:0-7223 GCA_964391685.1 uncultured Clostridia bacterium
ACTGAGGGACAGGCCCATGCGGATGATCGAACGGACCTTTACAGACATATTGAAAATGATCAACCCCAGAATCTGATGCCGATTTTCGTACAGGTACTGAATCTGTTTTACACGGGTTTCCTTGCTTGGCATTCCGAACGTATCACCGTAATCCCGCATCTCCACCACCCGCCCTGAAGAGCCAAAACGGGTAAATGACTCCGCCAGGAACTGCTCACGCAACCGATAGAACTTCCGGATATCCTGGTATTGGGTATCTCCGTGATGAGTGATCAGCAGAATGCGCCGGCCGATGAAGCAGAAATCGACATAATAATGTTCCTGAATTGTACAATGCTGCCATTTGGGATCGCGAAAGATCACCAGACCGCTGGCTGGGCAATACTCCAGGTTCGTTTCTGTCGGCATTGGGAATGAACCATCTCGACCCTTTCAATATGCAATTGTTTTACAAAATTGTCACGTTGGAAACGGACTCAACTCAATGCCCGTCCTACTGCCGCACATATTGCGTTCTGTTCCTCTTCTCCCAGGTAAGGATGAAAAGGCAGGCTCATCACTCTCGGACAGATGGCTTCGGCCGTCGGACAAATCCCGTCACGATTGTACTGATTCTGATAGACGGGTTGCTGATGCAGCGGTATGGGGTAATAGACGGCAGTCGGGATTCCCTCTTCCTCCAGCTTCTCCCTCAAATACTCCCTCCGATCCGTCTTGATGGTGTATTGCGCCCATGCCGATCGGTTTCCGGACAGAATTACCGGTGTCTCCACCAATCCATTCAGCCCTTTTTCATAACGTCCGGCAACCTGTTGACGCAGCTCCATTTCTTCCGGAAAAATCTGCATCTTGGCCAAAAGGACCGCTGCCTGGAATGTGTCGAGGCGCCCGTTGATTCCGATCCGTTCATATATATACCGATCCTCACCGAAACCATGCTGACGGATGGACCGAAGCTTGGCCAGCATCTCTTCCTCTTCGCAAAAGATCATGCCTCCGTCTCCGTATCCGCCCAATGGCTTGGCCGGGAAAAAACTGGTGGCTGCCACCTTGGCCATTGTGCCCGACCTGCGTCCGTTCTGTTCGGCACCAAAGCTCTGGGCCGCATCCTCCAAAACAAACAAGCCCTCTTCTTCAGCGATCCGGTTCACTGATTCATAATCCGCAATCTGACCGAAGAGGTCCACTGCGATGATTCCTCTGGGACGAAGCAGACCGTCCTTTCGCACTTCGGCTATCCGATCTTTCAGATGAGAAATGTCCATGTTGAAGGTCACCGGATCGATATCGACCAAAATGGGCACGGCTTTGAGAAAAGCCACCACTTCGGCTGTGGCGGCGAAAGTGAAGCTCGGGCAGAAAACGGCATCTCCGGGGCCAACTCCATACACCATGAGGGGCATGATCAGGGCATCGGTGCCGCTGGACACACCGAGGGCATACTTCGCTCCGGTATACCGGGCCAAATGCTTCTCCAGTTCCTCTATCTCCGGACCGTTTATATAACGACCGTGATTCAGGACGTTCATCAGACGAGTTTCAATATCGCCGCGAATCCTTTTCTGCTGACTTACCAAATCTATAAACTGCATGAATCCTCCAATATCAGGTATCCCGGATCATGTATCCGGTCTTGATGAAATTTCGTTGACAAACTGAACAAGCGGCGCTTTCGTCACTGTAGGGATCCAGAGTCAGTGGCAACCGGGCTCCGCACCGGCATGCCCAGCCTTGCAGCTGTGCCGGTACCCCTATCACGACAGCGAAATCCGGAACATTTTTCGTCACGACCGCTCCGGCCCCGACGATTGCATACTGCCCGATTTCGACACCGCAGACAATGGTACAATTGGCCCCGAGTGTAGCGCCACGCCGGATCACGGTCTTGACAAAACAGTGGTTGTCTTTCCGGATAAACTCGCTGCGAGGTGTCAGACTGTTGGTGAACACCACCGAGGGACCGCAGAAAACATGATCTTCCAGAATGACTCCCTGGTAGACCGAGACATTGTTCTGGATATGAACGTTGGAACCGATTTCGACACCCGGACCGACATATACGTTCTGCCCCAGTACCGTTCCATTCCCGATATGTGCTTTATTGGAAATATGACAATAATGCCAGATCCGGCTTTCCGAACCGATAATGGCGCCTGGATCGATACAGGCGCTCTTATGGGCGAAGAATGCCTTCGTTTTTTCAGGATTTGTAGATGTGCGAGGCATAGAGCCCTCGTGACGCCAAAGCGTTCCGTGTATCCAGGACGATTTTACCCAGATCCACCAGTCGATGATAATCCACGGTCTTATGGTCCGTGACAATAATGATCAAATCGAATTGTTTGTCCGTGCAAACCGACAGGTCGACACTTTTCTTGTGCAGATTGTATTTCCGTGTCTTTGGAATGACCGGAATGTACGGATCGTGGTACTGGACATCCAGCTCTTCCTGTTCCAGAAGATCGATGATTTTCAGAGCCGGACTCTCCCGGATGTCATCGATGTCCGGTTTGTAGGCCACTCCGCAGATCAGAACCTTCGCCTTGGCCCAGGCAATGCCTTTCCGACCGAGATGATTCAGAGCGTTGTTGACCACAAAGTACGGCTGGCTGCTGTTGATCTCTCCGGCCAGTTCAATGAAGCGGGTGGGATATTCCACTTCCTTGGCCTTCCAGGTGAGATAGAAAGGATCGATGGGAATGCAATGCCCCCCGAGTCCTGGCCCTGGGTAGAATGCCTGGAAGCCGAATGGTTTGGTTTTTGCCGCTTCGATCACTTCCCAGACATCGATTCCGAGCCGAGCCAGCACCACCTTGAGTTCGTTGACCAGAGCGATATTCACGGCCCGATAGGTATTTTCCAGAATCTTGGACGATTCGGCCACCTTGGGAGAGGAAACCGGCACGGTGCGTACGATCGTTCTATACAATGCATCGATCAGGGCCAGACCATCCGCGCTCATTGCACTGACCACCTTCGGAATGGTGCCGGTGTCGAAGTTCGGATTGCCTGGGTCCTCCCGTTCGGGAGAATAACCGAGAAAGAAATCGACTCCCTCCTTCAGTCCGGTCTTGGCCAGAATGGGATGCATATCATCCTCGGTTGTCCCCGGATAGGTTGTGCTCTCCAGAACAACCACCTGACCTTGACGAAGCGTCCTGGCGATCATGGAGGTGGTATCGAGTACAAAAGAGAGGTCCGGATCGTTGTGGTGGCCCAGAGGCGTCGGGACGCAGATCAGCAGAAAATCCGGCTCGGACAGTCTGGACGAATCGCTGGTCACTTTCAGACGCCGGGTTCTGAGAGCATGCTCCTCGAGAAAATCGGTCCCGATATGCTTGATATAGCTCTCTCCTCTTTCAATCATCTCGACCTTTCCCTGATCGACATCGTATCCCAGAACGGTAAATCCCCGTTTCAGGAATTCCCTGGCCAGCGGCAAGCCGACATACCCCAAGCCGATGATACCGACGAGAACCTCACGGGACTCGATTTTTCCGAGCAGATTTTGACACAATGAAGATTTGGCTTGATGGCCGGCATTCTGGTTCATATGTACAACCCCTTATCGCCGACGGGTTGGATCTTCATGAAAGACAAACCCGCGTTTTTTCCTTACTCAGATATCAATTTAATCAGAAGAATGCCTTCCATGTCAAGTGAAACCAATCCACTACAGACACAGATTTTTCTCTGCCTCCTTTCAGCATCTTAATCCATGGCGGGGATGAAAAAGTCGGATTTCTAGTACACATTAAGAATATTCAACAAGATACAATATGGAAAAAGAAGTCCTGATCAGAGAATTTAAAAAACTGCTGCACGATCAAAAGACTCTTTCCGAGATGGAATTCCGCCTTTCACTGGAACAACTGATCAAAAAAGGCGGTGACATGGGGATCGAACTGATGGAAAGTCTGCTCAACTCGAAAGGTCTCAATACACCGCTCCGTCTTCAGCTGATCCGTGTCAGCGGGTACGTCAACAATCCCCGTCTCTTGATTCCTCTGAAAAAAATCATTGAACTGGAAGAAAACATCCATCTGAAAAAGGAAGCGGTGATTTCCGTCGCCAAATTCAACAATCAGAAAGCACTGAACATCCTCAATCACGCCATATCATCCATCAAGAATCCCCTCCTGCTGCAGACGGTCAATTCAGAGATCGCAAAGATCAAGCAGAACAACCCCATCCTGGCTCTCCTGCCCAGATTTCTTCAGGGAGAAAAGAACCAGAAGAACTTCAGCGTCACGATCAACATCCTCAAACGCATTCTGACACCCAATGAAGCTTCCACTTTCATCACGTACCTAAACTGCGGTCGAAAAGACCTGGAAAACGGTGCTTACGAAATCATCTGCGCTGGAGGCAGCCAGGATCATGCAACCTTCATCAACGAATTCATCGACAAACACCGCCGGCTTATTCCATGCCTCCATGTCCCTGAATGCGAGGAAGCCTATTTTCTCCTGTATAACCTCAATGTCTTTCTGCTTCGTCACCAGAATAAAATTGATCTCTTTGCCCCCATCCTCCAGTCTTTGATCAAAGAAGTGGCTGACGACAGGGTAATCCGCCTGGCCATCGGACTTTTGGGAAAAGATCCCTCCAATGAAAACCTGCTTTTCATGGCCGGCTTCTTTGAACAATTCCCGGCGTATCAGGATGCCGTCATCGAATCACTCCAGGAGAATTCTGAAGCGACTCCTTTTCTTTTCGACCTCTACCGGCAAGGGAACGAGAACCGGGAAACGATCATCTCCGCATTACTTCACAGCCCGCAGGGCCGTGATTTTTTTTTCAACGCCTTTGACGATCTGGAATTCGGCGATCAGGAACACGTCATCAACCATCTGCCCAACAAAAAAAGCAAAGAGCTGAACCATTTCATCCATCATGTTTTCCAGAAGGGTGCGTTCCGCCTCAAAGAGATCCTGATGCAGAAGGTGCGGAACAATTTCGACCCCAGTGTTGCTGCAATCCTTTTCGATTCCGAGAGAGAGAAGGAATTCACCTTCATGGGAGAAGTTTATCTGGAGACCATTCGTTCCCTTTTCCCGATCCAGACCATCCGACGCACCGTATACAGCCTATATACCGAAGAATATTCCATCAGCCAAATCAAGCGCATCCTCAAGGGACTGATCCCATTGAAGAGCCTGGAACTTTTCGTCACTTTCGATCCGCCGACCTTGCTCGGCGCCCTGTTCACCAAGATCATATCGATGAACAACAAGGACCTCTCATTGCAGTTTCTGGACCTTCTCCGATCCTGGCGCAGCTTTGATCTGGCCACGGCACAGAGTTGTCACGACGCCCTGGGCCGCATCTACGCCATGAAGGACAGCAAAGCCTCTCCTCAGGAAAAAAGTGAAGTTCACCGCTGCCGCGAATGGTGGAAAGACAACATCCTGGACCTGCGCGAAATCGAAGAAGGAAAGAGCAAGCTGATGAGAGTATTGAATCAGGACCCCTTCTCTCCGCTTGCCTTCTCGGATATCTGGAAAAACGCGCACATTTCGGCGCTCATGACCATCGAGGAAATCTTCGACAAGCTGCGGACTCTTTTCTCCGAGAATATCGAAAACAAGCTCGATCAATGGACACAGCTTTTCACCCATCATCGTCCATTGGCAATTTATATGAGAGAAGAGATCGGCAAGCTGCTCGACATCCACCCCGAAATCAAATACAACACTTTACGCAAACTTCACGAAGAACTTCCGGAATCACCTCCGGTGGTCAATGTGCTGATGTCCTCCCCCAACCAGAAGGCGATCATCATGGAATCCCTGATGTCCGCCATGCCGCTGATGACCATCAGCAGTGACAATATCGAGTTGCAAGATCACGATGTGCTGCTCTGCGACCCGGAAAGTCTGAAGGATCGCATGTTCCTCGGGAAACCCATGCCCGGACAAGTCTTCCTTTTTCTCAACAAACCCACCGAAATCATCCCCTTCAAGGATATCAACCCTCGAAGTTTGATCGCTCCGTTCTCCTATTACCGGATCACCAAAGAAATCCTGTCCCGCCTGCTGCTTTAAACAGTCAACAGAATCTGCCGCTTGTCTTCCAGGCGTCGAGTGATGCCATTGGCATCGAAATACTCGAACAGAGTGATGATGTACTTCCGGGTCAGCTGAGTCATTTCCCGGAACGTGCGGATGTCGATTTCGTCGCTGACGTTGCGTTTATACTTCTTGAGACGGTTGACGATCTTGACCAGATCTTCCTGAAAAATAAAGTGACGTTCACTGAGTTTTACGACGTCTTCCTGTTCGACCAGAGCCCAAAGCATGTCGTTGAGCGGTTTGAAGGAAATCGCCTTGGTGGCCAGCAGGTCATCCATGGAAAAGATCAGCAGTTTATATTTCTTCAGCAGGGTCTGAAGCTCTTTCACCTTTGAACGGTCGCTGTCGGACAATTCGTTTTTGCCCAGTACAAGCGAATCCTTCATCAGGATGAAGCCGTACTTATCCTGCAGACCGGCCAGGAGGTAGCGAAACAGTCTGGAATCGGCAGGCAGCTTGGCCTCAGATTCCAGTTCAGTGAACCGAACCGTATTGACGATACCGGAATGACAGGTTTTGAGATGCCCCTCGATCCTCTGCCGGAAGTGCCCCACAGTTTCACGGGAACAGACCATCAGTTGTTCAGTGTCCATGAGAAAGAGCCTGTCGGCGATGGCTTCGGCCTTGATCCATTCCATCACGGCCTCATGGGTCAAGCTGAAGAAATGCCGGATGGTTTCAATTTCCAGAAAATTCTCGATTTCCAGAAGGGTCTCGAAAAGAGGGAAGGGATCCTGTTGATTCCAGGTTTTCATGAAGGCAATCAGTTTCTGCTGCTTACGCTGATTGAGCTTGGCATGTTGCGGCAGGAGAATGGTGCCTTCCTGACCGCTTTTCTTGAATACGAATCTGTTTCCCAGACGCAAAGACACTTGTCCCGCAAAATGAAGGAGGTACAGATTCTCGTCGATGCGGTTGAAGGTTGCGGAATAATCGTCGGGAGCGAGAAAGATCCGTCCCTGAAATGCAGATTCCTGATGGTCGAACGATACATAATAGGACGTAAATTTCATGCGTGTCAAATAATTGTTTAATCGTTTTCTACAAAGTTGAGACAATGACGGGTGAGTGAGGGGATTTGAACCCCCAACACTCGGTTCCACAGACCGATACTCTACCCTTGAGCTACACTCACCACGAAGCTGAATT
>CAYMND010000133.1:0-7188 GCA_964391685.1 uncultured Clostridia bacterium
TGACGGTGGATTCCCAGGAATTCTTTCCGGTTTTACCGAACTACATGATTCGTTTTCACCAATTAATTGCCCGAATCATCCTGATCCGGCAAAAGAAGTTCGATCTTTGATCTTCTGACCTCCGACTTTTGACCTTCAACCTTCGACCTTCGACTTTCGACTTTTGACTTTCCTGACCCGGCGTAGTCGCAGACGAAGCCGGTCCTGACCCGGCGTAGCCAACGACAAAGCCGGTTCGATCTGAGAAAAATGTTGAATTGTTAGCCACCGTCCCCCACGAGTCCATGATTTTTTCAATTTTTTCCAATATAACAAACATGTTACCTCTCCATAACGATAGTACCCATGGCCACGGAGTTGCAACTTCCCTCAGAAGCTTCAGGAAACGGTGACGCCATTACTGCAAGCTGCCGCCGGTTAGTAACCGAATCCGGCTACGATACTTCGTGACATGTCCGAGAAGCGACTCCGAACCGGTTATAATACGGGCTTGATCGAATTGCAACAGGCTCTTGAAAATCCATCACTCATGTACGAACTGCGGTCATCCATCCCCCTTCGCCCCAAGAAGCGAGAATTCCACCAATCGTCCGACAATAGTCGCTGCTGATTCTTTGGAAATCTCTCCTTTTCGAATCAATTGTCCAAACACCGCTTTCAACAATCGGGTGTTTTCCTCAACAGAATATTTTTTAAATATCTGTTCATAATCTCCGGAAACCTGTGGAGTCAGAATATGGATGAAATCTGAGTTTTCAAAATCGATGTCCCACAACGACACCAAGCGGACCTGAGGAACAAGCCGAGTGGTAAAACGAATTTGCCGCTTCCTCGAATTGTATACAATACTCCATTGCGTATCGTTTTGTTTGACATGATCCAAAATATCGAAGGCCTTGGCTTCGATGACGGATTCATGAAGAGAATTGCAGCTGTTTTTAATCATGGTGGCCGCCCTGACAAACCTCTCTTGAGATTCCGGACCGTCGGTGACCATTCTTTCACCGCCGAACCCTTTGCAGCCTCTCAGATACTGGAGCAAATTGTCGTAGCAGTTGTTCGTCAGAACGGGTACTTCAATCTGGTCTCCGACATACACTTTTGCTTTTCTGCCAATGAATTCAATGATCGCAACCTGTCCCCGGCTGTCACAGACCATATAGTGAAGTCTGAACAATAACGGTAGAATCGAAATTTCATGAAGGCTGTCAATGACATCCTTCACGCTTTCCGAAATATCCAAATGATATTGAATCCACTGGAACTCGTTCAGAAAAGATTGCCTGTCGGATGGATACTGCGAAAGAGAGTAATTCATCTCCTCAATGACCAGACCTTTTTCGTTCATGCCGCCAAGAGGAAATTCCTTCCCGAACTGATTGAACGTCACGCTGCCATGAATGGATTTCCAGACAATCGTTTCCTCTCCATCCATCGCCAAAGCCCTTTTTTCTACTCCCCTCCTGTTGACGACGATGAATCCATCCCCAACAGGCCAATCCAGATTCTTTGCCAGCAAAACATCGTCACCAGTTTTTAAAACAAAGGTTGTACAAGCACGAAGAGAAAAAGAACAGATCAGGAAAAAAAGGATGAAATCCGTCGGCTTTTGTCGGAAAGTCAATACAAACATACTCCCGTTATACCAAAATGATCGGTTTGGTTCAAAACGATCTCAATTCGAAAGACCGTTTCGGGCCACCGATATCGAACGTTTTCGTTCACTGTCCCATATAGACGATCATCTCCTGCAAAGGATCCCTTCCCTGGCGAGGATCTCGGACTCGTTCGTCGGGTACCGGCAGGGGGTAGCCCACCTGGAAGAAGGTGGCCGGCACATAGACCTCTCCCCTCTTGAGGGCCAGCAGCAGAGATTCCCGCATCGGCCGGTTCTGCTCCCGGCTGCGCATGGCTTCCAATCCGAATTTCAGGCCGTCCCGCAGCATTCTGGTCTTGGCGATTTCCTTGCGAATCATCTCCACCCGCACCTGCGGCTGGGATTCCGCACTGCGCAGTTCCTCCTCCAGGGTGGTGATCCGATCCTTCAGATCGGAAATGAAAAGACCGGTCAGTTCATCCTTGGCCAGGTCCATGGGGCCGGTCTTGACCACCCCCGACAGGCCGAGTCCCCGGGCCGCCAGGGCCAGGTGATCTGTGTAGAATCCGGCGTCGATAAACTCCTCCCCCACATCCGGCAGGTAGACGCCGTACTTGTTGAGGGTCTCGGTCATCAGGGAGGTGTAGTGCCACTTGCGGAAGACGACGATCAGATAGGGATGGGTGTTCTTGAACTTGAGAAAGAATGTGCCCATGCCCTTGGCGAAAGTGATATCATTGCGCAGCAGATGGGCCAGAGAGAACTCGTCTCCTTTGCTTCCGTCATTCTTGCGGATGTAGTAGTGGCCGTCGTCGTATATGACCTTGTTGCGTTCCATCAGCTTGGCGGCGGTCTGCGGCAGTTCATGCAGTGGAGCCGGCTGCTCCTCGAAGCGGAACGAGGCAAATTTTTCCTCGGGCATATCCATCAGCTCCTGCATGGATAACTCCGCCAGAAAATTCGGGTTCTCCCTCTTCTTGCCGATGATGTAGTTTCGGATGGAAATATGGGGCACAATGCGTTCATACAATGCCTTGTGCATGATTTCTCCGATGCGTTCCATGGAAGGGTGTTCCGCCTTGTAGACCATGATCTGGGTGGGCTGCTCGTTGGTGGCGTTGGGTGCCCACTGGGCGTAGGAAAGCAGCTTGACCAGGGTGTCGAGATCCAGGGGACGGTCCATGTCGGCCACCCGCTCGGTCCGCCGCTGCAGCAGTCCCTCCAGGAGTCCTTCGTTGGGCTCGAAATCGCGCCCTACAGTCCCGTCAGGCTTGACTGTCCACAGGTCTCCGGAAATGGTCCCGCTGAGCTTGGCTCCGTCCACTTCAACCGCTTCACCGCTTTCTCTTGCCTTCAGAGCGGCCTTTTCCACTCTTTTCCCGAACTCCGCCAGCTGATTTCGGGCCAGTTCCCGGGTTTCGGTGGGCACTGGGCTGATGGGCGGTCGTTCTTTCTCATTGATATTGCTGATGAAATGAATCTTCTCTATGTCACTGATCAATTCGGGCTTCGACACTTTTTACCTCCGGTTTCCTCATGGTGATTTTCTCTTTCCAACGGATTTGAGGCATTTTAGCAAAAGAAGGGCGACGTGACAAGGAATCCCCTGTCACGCCGCAATACGGAACCGGCGAAAATCCTTTCTAGGAACGGAAAAGAACCGATTCCTTGTTGAACCAATACGTGCAGAACAGAAGACCGATGGCGGCCAGGATGACCGAAGAACCGTATACGATGGCCAGTAACCCCGCCGGGGCGGTCCCCATCATCATCTGCTTGGTGGCCAGAGAGACATTGAGTATCGGGATCCAGGCCGTAACGATATCCAGTTTGATTCCCGGCAACATGCCCATGAACGCCGGAATGATAACGATGAAATTCATCGGTCCGATGAGGTTCTGGGCCTCCTTGAAGGATTTGGCGAAAATGGAGATGGAGAGCATGATGGACGAGAAGAGGATGGCGATGGGAATCAGCAGCATCAGGATGGAAAAGAGGGTCAACGGATCGAAGCTTTTGATGAAAGCGCCGATGAATTCGGCAGGTATTTCGTTCATGCTTTTCAGGGAGAAGAAGAGCCCGACGAAGGATAGCACCACCGAAAAGAGCCCGCCGGCGACGACGACTGTGAATTTCCCCAGCACGATGGTCAGGCGATTGACCGGGGATACCAGCAGCGTCTCGATGGTTCCTCTCTCTTTTTCACCGGCGGCCAGGTCGATGGCCGGATACATACTCCCCAGAAAACAGAAGATGATGAACAGGTAGGGTACCAGTCCGCCCAGCTTTTCGCCAATTTTCTCCTTCATGGTGGCCACATCCCGATTGACAATATTGAGGCCGTCGGCGATGCTGCGTTCGAGTCCCAGGCGACTGAAGCGCTCCGTCAGGATCTGCTCTTCGTATTTGTCCAGCAAAGAATCGATGCGCTTCTTGGCCAGCTCTCCCTCATCCGATCCCTTGTAGTACAGCTGAAGAGTCCCGGGCTTGTCGGACTTCAGTTCCGTATCGAATTCCGGGTCGATCACCAGACCGAAGTCGACCTTGCCGCTTTCAATTCCGGTTCGGATTTCCTCTTCACTCAGGTCGGTGCGCAGATCGAACAGGCTCTCCCCCTTCAACATCTCCAGCAGCGGGTTGGTCCGCGATTCGATATAGGCCACCACCAGCCGTTTTTCCATGGATTTCTTCACCGAGGCACTGGTGACGGCGGTGACGATCTTCATCATCATAGGAAAAGCGAGCAACGGAATCAGGACCATGACCAGCAGGGTGCGGCGGTCCCGCAGGGTGTCGATCATCTCCTTGCGAAATACGATCCAGAACTTGTTCATCGGGTCACCTCCCCGTTGACGGTGGCAATAAAGGCATCTTCGAGAGAAACGTTTTTGTGCTTTTCTTTGAAATCTTCGAAACTACCGCTGTAGCAGAGTTTCCCCTGATGGATGATGGCCAGGTCATCGGACAGGAGACTGACTTCTCCCATGATATGAGTCGAAAAAATCACGGTTTTGCCCTCTTTTCTGCAGGAGCGGATCAATTCCATGATGTTTCTGGCGGTAATGACGTCCAGTCCCGTGGTCGGCTCGTCAAAGACCACCACCGGAGGATTGTGAACCACAGTCCGGACGATGGATACCTTCTGTTTCATACCGGTGGACAGTTTGTCGATCCTTTTATCCGCAAAGTCCCACACACCGAGCAGGTCGAAATAGATCTTCTGTCTGCTCTCGATTTCCTGCGGACTCATTCCGTGCAGCTGTCCGTAGTAGCGGATGATTTCCCGGGGCGTCAGCCGACCGTACAGACCGGTGGAACCCGTGAGGAATCCGATATGTGACCGCACGGAATCCGGCTCTTTCACCGTGTCGAAACCGGCCACGCGGATCCGGCCTGTGGTGGGTCGGAGCATGGTGGCGATCATGCGCAGCGTAGTGGTCTTACCTGCTCCGTTCGGTCCCAGAAGTGTGAAGATCCGGCCCGGCTGGCAGGTGAAGCTGATGTTGTCCACTGCATATTCCGAAGGCTTCTTTTCCATGTGGATCAACGCCTTCTTCTGCTTGCGGGTCAGCTCAAATTTTTTTTTCAACTCATTCACTTCGATCATTCAGGTTCTCCTTTGATTCGCGTTCTACAAACATAGTACGCAGGTACAGTCAACAAGGTTTTGAAAAATTATATAGAAAATGAAGAACGAAATATATACGAAATGGGATACAACTGTTTCTGGGTTTTCAAAAGCACACGAATTGCCGGCGAATCGTCAGAAAGAAACGAAATCAAATAAACCTTCCTTCAGCAGATCTGCCAGCACTGGGCTGATGAAACCGGGGTTCCAGCCTGCCGTGGTAGTTTCGACCGGCAGGAATCTTCCGTGCTTGTCCGAATAGATCGATGACATTCCGGGCAGCTGGGGCCGCTGCACCAGCAGAATGGTATGGGCTATCCCTTTTCCGTTGATCAGAGCCAGGGCCAGTTTTTCCTCTTCTCTCCATCCGGCGGCCATCAAATCCGCCAAAAGAATGACCTTGCTGTCGCAGTCACCGTACCCTTCGGCCAGACATATGGGGGGAACGAAATACCCGTTTATATAACGGCCTTTGTACACTTCGGGCGGACGTTTATACGGTATCTGCTGGACAAAATCCAGAAAATGACGCAATGGATCCATTCCTTCCTGATCAAACTCCAGCGTGTACAGCAATCGGGCATACGGGGCCATCTTTTCCCTGAATGAACGGAACAGCGACTCGTAATCGATCCGCAGATTCAGCCGCTCGATGATCTTTCCGCTGAATTGTTCGAAACTGTGACGCCTTTCCACCAGCTTGAATCCTTTCCTGAGCAGCAATTGCGGATTATGCCTGCTTGAAGAAGGGACACCGAATATTTTCAACGATTCCGCAAGAAATGGATCCGGAAACGAGAGTTGGATTTCCCTCATTTGCCCCTTGTGGTCGTTCCATCGATAGGTTTGTTTTTTCTCACCACTCTCTTTTTCTCCGAAACCGGAGCCCATATCCCGTCCCGGAGAACAGACTCCTCCCTCCCGGGGCCTGTACAGTAGTGCGACGAAGAGTAAGGTCAGTGAAAAAAGCAGCAGAAAGAGCCCGCCTGTTCTTTTTTCCATCCCGTGCTCTATATCCCGAAAAGGTTGACCACGATGTAGCTGACCACGGACTGAAAGAAGAGTCCGGATAAAGTGACGGTCACGGCCATGACCACGGCTACCGCGGTATTGCCGCCCTTGATTTCCTCCCACTCGTTGATGTCCCGATTGATGACCATGAGAACCTTCAGGGCCATCATGACCGTGAAAGCGCCGATGATCAGGGCCATCATCATGGCACCGAAGACTTTGCTCAGGAAGACGCCCAGTCCCGGCATCTGAACCCCTCCGTCGGCAAATGAACCGTACCAGGCGTTCATGATGGGACGGATGGTCTCCAGAGCCATGGAACCGATGGTCCAGATGAAGGAAGCCAGTACCAGTGCAATTCCCAGGTTACAGTTCTGAACAATCTCTTCCTTGACATCGATCCGCTTGTGGGTCAGGAAACGGATCAGCAGAAGACTTCCCATGACGGCGACAATGACGGAGATGAAAATCAGAAAGAGGTAGAAAAGACTGGAACTCCAATGCAGAGACGGTGTTCTAAACATGGTTGCCCTCTTCAGGGATCGTCCCGGCCAATCGAAACCCGATGAACACATCTTTTACATGCGGTGTGTAGTACATCCGGCAGGTGGGTCGAAGAAAGTAATCCGTCTTCGACCAGTCGCCTCCCCTGACCATCTTCTTGTTGCCGTAGCGGGGCCCCTGGGGAGCACTGAGCGGAGATCTCTTGTAGTAGTTTCGTGCGTACCAGTCCGAGCACCATTCGTTGACGTTTCCCAGCATATCGTACAGCTCCCACGGGTTGCACCTTTTCCGGCCCACAGGATGGGCGTAGAGTTCCCGATTGAGAAAGGCGTTTTCGTAATACCAGGCCATGTCCCTCAGCGAACCGCCCCAGTCCGGTGTACTCGACACCGAGCCTTCATTCCAGCTGTGGCCGGCCCGGGCGGCATACTCCCACTCCGCCTCGGTG
>CAYMND010000134.1:0-7164 GCA_964391685.1 uncultured Clostridia bacterium
GCTGCCGGGGCCAACGCCTGGGTGACCATCGACGCTTCCGGCTGGAACGCCGACTGCAACGGCTGCACACCCTATGGACTCACAGCCATCGTCGATCTCAACAACGATGTCTGCGAATGTCACGAAAGCGACAACACATACACGGAAAACCATACGCCTGCTATCCCCAACCTCCAGGTGAGTACGGAAAACTACGTCATCAGCTGTACCTCAGACGGCAACTACCGCGTTTCCGGCACCGTGACCATCCGCAATGCCGGATGCGCGGGCACCCTCACCCAGGATATCCCGGTCCGCTTCACCCTGTTCAGTGGAACCGGCTGCACGGGCAGCCAGATCGATCAGTGGACTCAAGACTTCACCGGGGTCAGCATCGCCGCCGGGGCTACCCAGACCTTCAGCCTCAGCGCCCACGACATTTCCGGCAATGCTGTGGATGACGCCACCAGCTGCGGATTCTCCATCCGCACCGAAGCTGATTACTCCGGCACCATCTGTGAATGCGACGGCGGCGACAACAGCCTCTGCAGCGACGAAACCTTCTCCATTCCCGACCTGAGGGTGGATAGCGACACCCTGACCATCAGCTGCAACGCCGACGGCGTCGTCCGGATCAGCGGCAATGTGGTGGTGGCCAACGACGGCTGCGGGGCCATTTTCACCACCGACATTCCGGTGAGAATCCGGCTCTACAACGACAACATCTGTTCGGGCACCAACGGGACGTTTGCCACGACTTTCACCTCAGTCAGCATTCCGGCCAACGGCGGCACCCAGACATTCGCCGTCAACTCCACCCTCACCCGTAACCTCTGTGCCAATTCCACGGGCTGTGAAGTGGCAGTGGGCATTGAACTGGACTACACCAATACCATCTGTGAAAGTGACAGTACCAACAATAATTATTGTTCTCTCAATAAAGAAGTGCCCATCGTCGATCTGCAGGTGCATAGTGATGATCTCTCTGTCAACTGTCTTGCCGACGGCCAAATCCGCATAGCCGGCGATGTCACCCTGGCCAACGGCGGCTGTAACACCAGTGTGACCGGGGATGTGGCGGTCCGTTTCACTCTGTTTTCGGCCGCGGCCTGCGGCGGGATCCAACTCGATCAGTGGACCCAGACTTTCTCCGGGGCCAGCATCGCCGCCGGCGGAACGCAGACATTCAGCATCACAAACCGAGATGTCACGACCGACATCGTCAGCAATTCCACGGGCTGCCAGGTTTCCCTGCGCATCGAAGTCGATCCGTTATCGAGCATCTGCGAATGCAGCGGAACCAACAATACGCTCTGTTCAACCCCCAAGACCATTTCCGTACCTGATCTGCGAATTACTGCCGTAACCCCGTCCGTCAGCTGCACTGCCGACGGCAGTCTCAGCGGCAGCGTTTCGGTGACCGTTCACAACAACGGCTGCGGCGATGCCAGCGGGGTGGTGGTGAGGCTCGCATCCGACTGCGGTCTGACTTTCTCCGACCAGACCATACCCAGCCTGGGGGCTTCGGCCTCCACCACCCTGACCTTCAACTTCACCCCGGTGGTTTCCGCCTGCACCTGCACCTTCATTGCCACTGCCGATCCGGATGATTTGGTCTGCGAGGCCGACGGCAGCAACAACGCCCTCACTTCATCGTCCCATACATCCCCTGTACCCGATCTGACCGTGACGGATATCGACTTCACCAACCTCTCCTGCAGTGGTGACTCCATTTCAGGGAACGTCCAGGTCACCATCCGCAACGACGGCTGCGGCACCGCCTCGGACTTCGACCTCAGCCTGACCACCGACGGTTGTCTCAGCTTCAGCGACCAGACGGTGACCACCCTCACCGCCGGTTCTTCCACCACCCTGACCTTCACCGTCAGCGGAACCATGGCCGATTGCACCGATGGATCCTGCGACTTCACCGCCACGGTGGACAGCGGCGGCGATGTTTGCGAATACCTGGGGACCAACAACAGCCGCACCGAGACCTACAACAATCCCTTGCCGGATCTCGACGTCACGGACATCGACTTCTCGAACCTCTCCTGCAGCGGCGACACCCTTTCCGGTTTCGTGCGGGTCACCGTACGCAACCGGGGCTTCGGCTCGGCCACCGGCTTCAACCTGAGTCTGGCCAGCGACGGCTGTCTGAACTTCAGCGACCAGACCGTCTCGGTCTCCCTCGGCAACGGGGACACCATCACCGTGGACTTCGCCGTCAACGGTGCCTGGGCGGACTGCACGGACTGCAGCTGCGACTTCACCGCCACCGTGGATGTAGACAACGAAGTCTGCGAATGCGACGGCAGCAACAACAGTCGTACCGAGACATACAGCAACCCTCTGCCCGACCTGACTGTCACCGCCGTGGCCACTGAAATCCAGTGTCTGGGAGACGGCAATCTCACCGGCACCACGGTGACGGTGCAGAATCGAGGCTGCGTTTCCGCAACCAACGCGGTGGTCCGCCTGAGTTCGGACTGCGGCCTCACCTTCATCGACCAGACCGTTACTCTGGCGGCGGGGGAGACCCGGACCGTCTTCTTCGGCTTCACCTCCGGCATCACCGGTTGCGCCTGCAATTTCAGCGCCACCATCGATCCGGATAATCTGATCTGCGAATGCGACGGTTCCAACAATACCGACTCCGGTGCCCTGGACCTGTCTATCCCCGATCTGGAAGTCCAGGCGGAGACCCTGGCCATCGACTGCGCCGACGATGGACAAATCACCGTTGCGGGGACTGTGACCCTGCAAAACAACGGCTGTGGCCCCAATCTCACTGAAAATGTACCCATGCGTTTCACTCTCCACGCCGGAACCGGCTGCAGCGGAACTGTGCTGGCGGTCTGGACCCAGATCTTGAGTCCGGTGAATCTGGCTTCCGCCGGAGGCACACAGACTTTCACCATCGACTCGCAAATTTTTCCAGTGGATCTATGCACGGTGGCCGGCGATTGCAACGTTTCCATCCGTATCGAAGCCGATTACGACGACTCTATCTGCGAATGGGACGGTACCGACAATGCCCTCTGTGTGGAAAAGACCCACGATTGTATCGATATGGAGGCGGTTGATCTGGTGCCCAGCGTCCAGTGCCGAGGCGACGGCTCCCTGACCTCGACCCTGACCCTGTCCCTGCGAAACAGTGGGGGCAGCCCCCTGACCCGGGATTTTGTCATCCGCTTCCAGGATGACCGGGGCTGGGAAGAGGAACGCTTCTATCAGGCCGACCTGGGCGGAATTTTGCCTCTGGCGGCAGGCGAATCGGTCACCCTGTCTCTCGATTGGAACAGACGCTTCGACATAGACACCTGCCGATTCTCCCAGGTATCGGTACAGGTGGATTCCCAGAATGAGTATTGTCAGTGTTCTTCCACCAACGATACCATCCAGATGGCTTACGACCTTTATTTTCCCAACCTCAAGGTGACCGGAATTCAGCCGACCTGTCAGGCCGATGGTATATACCGGGTGCGGGTGAGGGTGCAGAACGACGGCTGTGGAGATGCCGGAGCCTTCAAGCTTCAGCTGGTGGACAATGCCGGCGGGCAGCGGACCTTGAACCTGCCGGGCCTGGCCCGGGGCGGGGATGTCTGGGTGGACTTCGACAACTGGCCCATCCAGTGTGAACCCCTACGTCTGACCTTCACGGCGACGGTGGACCCGGATGCCGAAGTTTGTGAGTTCATCGATGGAGACAATATCTTCTCCATCAACCATACCCGTACCGAACCGGATCTGGTTCTGCTCGGGGTTTCAGGGCAATGTTCCGGCGACGGCACCATCTCTTTCAGCGGACGGGTTGTGAACCAGGGCAGCGGGGCTTTTCCCACCGTGACCCTCTATCTGTACTCCGAGACAGACCGCCTGCTGCACAGCCTGACGGTGCCAGGCAACAGCGGCAGGGAGAGCGACTTCAGTTTCTTTATCGCCGACCTGTCTCCAGGCCAGTCCCAGACCTTCCGTCTGGTGACCGATGCCGAATTCAGTCATTGCGAATGCAACGGACAAAACAACGAGGCCTTGGTGACCATTCGCTGCGAGGAAGGGGACAAACCCCTCCTGAGCATCAGCAAACTCTGCCCGAGCGGACAGGCGGTTGGGGGGATCTACCGCTTCGAACTGGGCATCGTCAACGAGTCCTCCTCAGACCTTGAGGGAGTCGTCCTGACGGATATACTGCCCGGGGGTTTCAGTTATGTCGCCGGTTCGAGCCGGCTGGACGGCCAGATCTTCACCGATCCGGAAATCGGAGCGGAGCTGGCCTGGCGATTGGGTGTCCTGGGGAAAGGCGTCAGCCGGACCCTGGTTTTTGCCGCCGTCGCCGATGCGGATACCGACCCGGGACAGTATTGCAACCAGGCCAGGGTCAGCGCCACTCGGCCGGGAGAAACCCGTATTCTGCAATCCAATCTGGCGGAATGCTGCACCGTGGTGGTGACCGAGCCGGATCCCGGCTGCTGCCTGGAACTGGAGGTCGAACCCCTGGGGGTCTGGCGCATCCCCCCCCAGGCTCTGGTGAAACCGACTTTCCGTTTTGAAACGGCTCCGGCCATGCTGACGGTATTCGGCAGTCTGGAATTGTGGCGGACAGCGCCCCCGGCAACGGACAGCTACCCCTGGCTGGTCCAGCAGCGGCTGAAACAGTTCGCCCTGGCCACAATTCGGGAGCATTATCAGCTCTCCAAGGCGGGTGTGCTCGACGAAGGAGGTCTTCTTAAACTGTCCTATGCCGCCAGCAACCCCCTGCCCCTCAGTGATACGAATCGACGCTGGAATCTGCGAGGTGCCGACCAGACCTTAACACCTTCCCAGCTTGCCCGGGAACTGCTGGCTCTGGATCAGGCGATTCTGGCGGAGGAGGATCCTGCCCGTCGGCGGAGCCTGGAGCAGATGTTCAACCATCGCTTCCTCTTCATGACCATGGTGGGAGAGAGGCTGCCCCAGAAATGGATCGTCCGTGACAAAAAAGAAATAAAAGAAGAGGGGATAGCCTCCTTGCAGGATCGGGCCGAAGCCCTCTGGGCCCTGGAATGTCTACAGAACCGGCACCAGATCTCGGATGAACTCCTGCGGCGGCATCGGAACGCTTTGAAGGAATTGGATCGTAAAACCATCGACCCCAAAACGCTCGAAGCGGAGCTCTTTTTCTGTCTGGCTTTGGAACAGAGGGGCGAAAAGGGGCTCTTGGGGGATAAGAAAACGGAACTCCTGCGCCTCCTCGACGAAGACCCTGGGGTGTACAGTGAACTTCGGCATCTGGCTCTGGCGGCGGCCCTGTTCGCCCCGGAAGAGGCCGAAACGGCCGAGCGTTTCATGAAGGAGATCAGAACCCGGTTCCTGGTGGCTCCTTATCGGCTGCTGGGGCGTCGTCAGGCGGACGGAGCCGTGCGGGTGGTCCTGGAGGATCTGGGGACCCTATTGCTGGCGGTTCACCGTTTACCGCTCACTTCCCGAGCCGAATGGGCCGAGATCATCGATACCCATGTTTCAGGGGGCATCCTTTTCATCAGACCCGAGGGCACCACGAACCTTCTGGTTCTCGGGGACGAGAGTCTGCCCCTGCCTCTGCCTCAGCGGGATGAGACCAGTCAAAAGCCACTGCGCCCGGCTGCAGTCTACGTTCGGGACGCCCTGGTCCTGCCGCCGGATTACGAACCGCTGCCCCTGGCGGACATCACCCGCTCCTGGCTGCAGATCCTCCCGGCGGAGGCCCTTTTGTCCAGTGACGGACTGGCTCATAACGCCTCGGAGCTGATGTGGGTCGGACAGAACCTTTACGGACAGGGAGATCCCCTGACCCGGGACCATGGCCAGACCTGGCGCTACATCGGTCATCGTTTTCTCGAATCACTGCTGGCGGCGGCCAGCGGGTATCGATCCTCCAGCGGCCTTTTCGTTCCGGAACGGCAGCTGGCTCGAATGGGGAGCGGGGAGAGCCTGCTGGCCCCCGATTCCAGTTCGCATTATCATCTGGAAGATCTGGCTGCCTTGTCTCTGGCTGAACGGGCCTATCTGAACACGGCGGGGCGGGACCAGGTTCAGATGACGGCTCTGCTGGATTCCCAGCTGGCGCTGCTCTCTATGATCTTGAAAAAAGGTCCTTTGCCTCGAACCTTTTTCATCGACTCCATGGGGCAAGCCCGAATCGATGATGATACCCCGGCCCGGGACATCGATCTGGCCCGCCTGGCGGAGGCTTTCCCGACTCTGCGGTCGGCTTTGGCCGAGGGGGTCAAGGAAAACGGAAGCGACAGCCTGACGGATGAAGACCTCCTGTTTCTGTTTCAGCACCCCGTCTGGATTCCCCGATTCACCCGCAGTCTGGAGACCATTGTCAAAGAGAAAGGCCAAAATCCCGGCCTGAAACGCAGTCAGGATGCCGCAGCCAGACTGCTGGGGCAGGAACTGCGCCATGAATCTCTTTGGTGGAACACGGCCCAGGATCTGCCCTGTGCGGATGGTCAGGGCGGAAAGGGGCCTTTGGATCGGGCCTTTTACCATCTGAGTACCCTGCTGCTTTGTGACCGGCTTTTGTCTGAGTCTACCCAGGCATCCCGCTTGTTCCAGAACCGAACCCTGCTGAGTGATATCCTGGCCCAGAACTGGAACCTGTCTGTGGCCGGCCAGCCGCACATTCTGCCGTCTGAACGCTACTTTGTGGACCAGCCGGTTTCTCGGCAGACCGCATTGCCCGGAGACCGCTTCGCGTTCCGGGTCACGGTGGACACCCTCTGCCTCGATGGTCGGCCGGGACCCGATACCCAAGGGACCTATTTCATCCGGGGAAGATTCGACCGCTTCCTCGATGACCAGGGGCATACCGGCGATCCCGGTCTCACTCGTCTGGGTGATTTCCGCTGGAGACACGACGGGCTGGCTCCGGATGGGCGCTTCAGCTATCTGGGCTTTGCCCGGATTCCAGAGCAAGCGTCCTTCGGCATGCTGGGCGGCGAGTTCCACCTGACCCGGAGCAACCTCAGCGAAGATCTCTGGTTCGATTGGAGCCGGGACGAACGCTGTGAAGATCTGGAACGTCTGGGACTCATGCAGATTGTTCCCGAGCAGATCCGAACCGGCCTGGTCTTTGCGGACCAGAACGGCAACGGCCGTCGGGATGCCGGGGAACCCGGCGTGGCGGGCGTGCGTGTCCGGGACGACCTGGGCCGCAAA